>CAYOBB010000088.1:0-4271 GCA_964402195.1 uncultured Clostridium sp.
TCATCATCTGATTTTAATACTATTTCTGTTTCCAAACAAATATCTTTACTGGACTTTCCTATTAAAATTTTATAATTTCCAGATTCTACCGACCATTTATCCTTCTCTATATTATAATATTCAAATGCTTTTCTATCTAGTTTTAATTTCACTTCTTTACATTCTTGTGCTTCTATTTCTGTTTTTATAAAATATTTAAGTTCTTTCTGCGGTTTAAAAATCTTCGAATTTTTTTGAGCTATATAAATCTGAGAAATCTCTTCTCCTTTCATTTTTCCTATATTTTTTATTTTAAAAGATACATTAATATTCATATTTTCTTGATTTAATTTCAAGTCTGAATACTCAAACTCTGTATAACTTAATCCATACCCAAATGGGTATAGGACATCTATATTAGCTGTATCATAATACCTATATCCAATATAAATTCCTTCTTTATATGCACTATATACTTCATTTCCGGGGAAATAATTATAACAAGGAGTATCTTCTAATTTTATGGGATAACTTTCAGCTAGCTTTCCACTAGGATTTATTTTTCCATATAGAATATTAAACATCGCGGTTGCTCCTGCTTCTCCTCCTAAATATCCCGAAACTATTGCTTTTACTTTATTTCTCCATGGTATTGCTATTGGAGAGCCATGTGACAATACTACAATTACATTTTTATTAATTTCTGATATCTTATTTATTAATTTATTTTGATTTTCTGGTAAATCTATTGTTTTTCTATCCATACCTTCTGATTCATATTCTTCCGTAAGCCCAGCAAATATAATTACAACATCTTTTTTGTGTGCAATATTGATTGCGTCTTGTATTAATTTTTCATCATTTTTACTAGGCAATCTTTCATATCCTTTACTATATTCAAATTTGATATCTTTTTCTTTAAAAACATCATAAATATTTTCTAATTTATAAGGATTTATTGTAGAGCTTCCTGCTCCCTGATATCTAGGATTTTTAGCCATATCACCTATTATAGCTAAATTTAAATTTTTATTAAGTGGCAATATATCTGCTTTATTTTCCAACAATACAATTGATTTTTCTGCTATTTTTCTTGCTAATTCATGATGTTCATCTTTATTATAATTTTCTATCTTTTTTTCACTTTTTTTAGCCATATTTACTACTGATATTAGTCTATCTATAGATTCATCTAAAACTTTTTCTTCTATCTCTTTATTTTGTATAGCTTTTATTATCTCTTCTTTTCCATTTTCTCTTTTCCCTGGCATTTCTAATTCGTTACCAGCTATCAATCCTTTTACTCTATTATTTACTGCTCCCCAATCAGTTATAACAATTCCTCTATGATTCCATTCTTTTTTTAGGATTTTAAGTAAGCTTTCATTTTCAGTACAATATTCTCCATTTAACTTATTATATGCACTCATTATAGCCCATGGTTTTGAATTTCTAACAATCATCTCAAATGAATATAAATAAATTTCCCTTAAAGTTCTCTCATCTACTATTGAATCTATAGTCCTTCTTCTATTTTCCTGATTATTTGCAGCAAAATGTTTTACACAGGCACCAACACCTTGTTCTTGTACACCTTTTACATAGTATTCTCCAAGTTTTCCTGATAAATATGGATCTTCTGAAAAATATTCAAAATTTCTTCCACAAAGAGGATTTCTTTTTATGTTAACTCCAGGTCCTAGTATAATATTAACACCTTCAGATTGAGCCTCTTTTCCTAAAGCTTTTCCCATCTCATATATTAAATTAATATCCCAACTATTTGCTATTGTAGCTTCAGATGGAAAACAAATAGAAACTTCACTTTCATTAATTCCTAAATTATCAGACTTATTATTTTGTATTCTTAAACCATGAGGTCCATCTGACATTTTTATTTTTGATATTCCGATTCTTTCTATATCTCTAGTAGTCCAATAGTCACTTCCTACGCATAAACTTGCTTTTTCATCTAAAGTTAATTCTTTTATAATTTCTTTGTTTTTTAACATTTCTTCTCCTATATTTATATATTTTTTATCTAATAGAAAAGTTCTACTTTCCTATTAGATAAAATGTGTACAGAAAAATTTATTTATTGAATTATCTATATTTATTTCAAATCGCAATTTTTTCTCCTTTTTTATTTTGTAGGAAAGTGCGTATCTTTCCATACACAACAAAGTTAATCTTGCTATATCTGTCTAAAGTCACATCGAATATCTTTTAATTTTCTTATTGATTTTATATCATAATTTTATTTGTTTTTCAATCAATATTGACTTTATTTTAAAGCCATGTTATATTTTACTTACTTTTATTTATGTTAATTTAGTTGTTTTCAATTAAAAGGAGGTTTTCTTTATGAAATTTACTATTATTGTACCTGTTTACAATGCTAAAAATCGGATTACTCGATGTTTAGATAGTATTCTTAATCAGTCTTATGATAACTATGAAGTTATTTTAATTAATGATGGTTCAACTGATAATTCATTAGAAAAATTCCGATAGTTTAACTAATATCAGAAGTGTTGAATCTGAACGTTCTCGTGCTTATGATTTTATTTCTGCTTATGATTATTTTGTAGAAAATATTATTAAGTGTGATATTTCCAGTTCAGATTGTGTTTTTTTAATAAATGATTATAACCGTCGTTTATTAGCAAAATTTAAATCATTATCAACACAACTAAAAAAGAACTTCTTAATGAATTTTCTAAAAGAGTTCCTATCTGATTTATCAGATTAAAACAGAAAGGAGGGGTCTGTTAAAAGACTCTTCCTTCCATTTTATATAAGTTTTTTTATACTCTCAGCCATTTCTTTTGTTATTCCTTTTACATTTATTAGTTCTTCTATAGTAGCTTCTTTTATTTTTTCTACTGTTCCAAATCTTTTTAATAATTCTGTTTTTCTTTTTTCTCCTATTCCTTCTATATTATCTAACTTAGATTTTGTCATTTCTTTATCTCTTAGTTTTCTATGATATTCTATTGCTGTATTATGAACTTGCGTTTGAAGATTAGTTATAAATAAAAATAAATTTTCTGAAATCTTAAATTCTTCTCTTTCTTCGTTTATTAAAGCTCTAGTAGAATGCTTATCATCTTTTACCATCCCATATACTTTTATCTGATTTTCTAAATTATATTTTTTTAGTGCAGTTTTTATTGCTCGTATTTGAGTTATTCCTCCATCTGCTAATATTAAATCAGGAAGGTTTCCAAATCCTCCTTTAGGATTTTCTATTGAATGTTTTATTCTTCTTGTAACAACCTCCTCCATGCATTTAGGATCATCTTGACCATATACATTTTTTATTTTAAATCTTCTTGATAAATTTCTTTTAATAATCCCATCTTGTGCTACACACATACCAGCTACAATGAATGTTCCTGAAATATTAGAAATATCAAAGCTTTCTATTTTTCTTGGCAACTTTTCTAGATTAAGTATTTCTTTTAATTCATTTAATATCTCAAATTTATCTTTAGACTTATTTTCTAGCGTTATTTTAGCATTTCTCTCTGCCATTTCTACAAATCTTAATTTTTCTCCTTTTTGTGGATTTTTAAGCTCAACTTTTCTGTTTACCTTTTCTGACAACCATTTTTCTATTACTTCTTTATCTTCTAATTCTTCTCTAAGCATTATTTTATTTGGTATGTATAGACTATCAATATAAAATTGCTTTATAAATCCAGACAATATTTCTCTTTCTTCCATGTCTTTTAAGTCATTTAGGAAATAATGCTGTCTATCTATCATCTTACTATTTCTCACGCAAAAAACTTCTATACATACAGATAAATCATTTTTATATAATCCTATAACATCTATATTGTTTTCTGATATATTAGAAACCTTTTGTTTTTCCGATAGTCTTTCTATTGCAAGTTTTCTATCTCTTAAAGATGCTGCTTTTTCAAATTCTAAATTACTTGAGGCTATTTTCATTTCTCTTTCTACTTCTTTTATTATGTTTTCAGTTTTTCCCTCAAGAAGTGAAATAATTTGATTTATTTGTTTCCTGTATTCCTCTTTTGAAACATACCCCATGCATGGGGCTAAACATTTTTTTATATGATAATTTAAACACGCTCTATCTTTTGATTTAAAACTCTTACACTGTCTTACTTGAAATTTTTCTTTTATAATGTTTAACATTTCTTTTGCTGCACCTGGGTTTGCATATGGTCCAAAGTACTTTGCACCATCATTTTGAATTCTTCTTGTGATATATATACTTGGATAATCTTCTTTTATTCCAATTCTTATATATGGATATG
>CAYOBB010000089.1:0-4255 GCA_964402195.1 uncultured Clostridium sp.
AAGTTAAAGAATTTAAATCTTCAATTTCTTTTTCTTTTTTACTTTTCGAAGAGCCTTCTACAATAATTACCATTTCACCTTTTTCAGGCACATTTTCTAGAACCTCTGATATTCTCCCTCTAATAAACTCTTCATGAATTTTAGTTATTTCTCTTGCAATAGAAATCTTTCTATCACCTAAAACATCTTTCATACTATTTAAAGTATCTAATATTTTGTGAGGTGCTTCATAGAATATCAAAGTTTTAGTTTCATCTTTTATTTCATTTAATTTCTTAATTTTCTCTCCACTTTTTACTGGTAAAAAACCTATAAAGCAGAACTCTCTTGTACAAAATCCTGAACATATTAAAGAATTAATTGCAGCACATGCACCTGGAATTGGTATAATTTCAATATTTTCTTCAATTGCCTTTTTTATTACTTCTTCCCCAGGATCTGAAATTCCTGGAGTTCCTGCATCAGAAACAATTGCAACATCCTTACCTTCTTTAATTTTATTAATAATAAATCCAGATTTTGTTTTTTCGTTTTCCTTATAATAACTAATTAATGATTTACTAATTTCTAAATGATTTAATAATTTTAAAGTATGTCTTGTATCTTCAGCAGCAATTATATCAACCTCTTTTAATACCCTTATTGCTCTTAACGTTATATCTTCTAAATTACCAATCGGAGTTGCAACAACATATAATTTACCTTTCATATATTTCTCCTACTTTTATGATATATCTCTAAAATCTTATCTGTATATTCTCCATCTTCATTATATACTATTATAGGCTCTTTAATTATAACAGACGGTTTTGCATTCTTTACCCCTTTTATTAAAACTAAATTTGGTCTCTTATTAATTTTAGGATAAACAAATCTAATTACTTTAGGTTCAATTTTATTTTTTCTAAAACTATCTATAATATCTACCAATCTATCTGGTCTATGAACCATATATAATTCTCCCTTATCTTTAAGCATAAAAAAACTTTTTTCTAAAATATCATCTAAAGAACATTTTATCTCATGTCTAGAAATAAATTTTTTTATATTCTCATTTATCATACCAGTCATAATCTTTTTATACGGTGGATTTGTAACTATCGCATCAAAATAACTATTTTCGTAATACTTGTCTATTTCTTTTATATCTATATTTCTTATCTCTATCATTTCTTCTAAATTATTTAAAGCCACTGACCTAGCTGCCATTTCTGCTACCTCTTCTTGTATTTCTATTCCTATAATCTTTTTAGGATTTGTCTTCTTAGATAATAATATAGAAATTATCCCTGTACCCGTACCAAGATCAGCAATCATAGAATCCTTTTTTATACTTTTTGCAAAATCAGATAATAATACACTATCCATGCCAAAGCAAAAACCATTACTACTTTGAATTATTTTTAAATTTTTCCACTCTAAATCATCAATTCTCTCATCTTCTTTTAAATGTATATTCATATTCACACCTTTTTTATATTTTTACGTATTATATTATAATTAAGTAAAAATGTAAATATTGGAGGTAGTTTTAAGTTTCAGTATTTTTTATTCTAATTCTCTGATATGGATGAATTTTATATATTACTTAATTTAAAAATATAAAAACTTAAAACTAGAAGAAATATATGAAAAAAGAAGATAACAAATCACCTCATTTTTTAATTCTTTGCGATAATAAAAAAAATAATATAAAAAATTCTCTATTTGAAGTAGAATGCTTTTTAAATAATTTTAATAATTTTTCTGATTTATTTACAATTTTTAAAATTATAAATAAGAAAAAATAAGCACTTATATATGCCACGAGCAAAACTTTAGCATATATAAGCAAACTAACCTTGCCTAGCAATGCTGTCGACTTAAGATATAATCATATGAAACAATATTAAAACAATATATTATTTTTTAGTGCCTTGAGCGAAAGTAACCTTAAAATTTAATATTGGTAGGTTGTTCCAATTTGTACTCGCCCTTGAGGGCTCGTTCAATTGCTTACACAGTACTTTTAAAAATAATATATTGATTTTAATTCACAATAAAGTCATATCACTCTTCTACCACTTTCGCAGTCGCAAATCCTTCAGATAAATTAATATTTGAATTTTCTAAATTTATATTACTTTCTCCGTTAATTAAAAATTTTACACAATTAACTTCTTTCAGTTCAACTAATGTACTAACAATTGAATTAATTATTAGCTGCTGATTTTCTTTAGTCTCTTTGCCTATTTCTATAAATTCTTCACTAAAATTTATAATTAATACATCTTGTTCCAAATATGTACTAATTAGCTTAGTTCCCTCAGGAATACTATTTTCAAAATTACTATTTAAAGGACCTTCAATTAACATATTTATTATTTTAGAATATGGATCATCTACAATCTCTTTCACATCTATACTTCTAGCTTCTGGCATTATTTCTCCTGTATTCTTATCTCTAAAGTATAATGTAACAATTGTAGTTCTTAACTGCTCATCACTAATTTCCTCTTCTGGTACTAGTTCTTCTATTTGAGTTTCAACTTTGATTTTATTTGTTTTACTAATTATTAAAAAAGTCAAAGCAATCAAAAAAATCACTATAAAAAAAATAATAACAATTTTATTCTTCATTATTATACCTCCTCCTTTTCTCTTGTCTAATTCTATTATCATATTTTTAAAATATGATATTTTCTTTCCACTTTCTGCTATTCCCTAGGTTTTTTCCAATCTTTATCATTGACAAAATAATCTTTTCATTATAATATTACTATTAATGAATAATTGGAGGAAAAAACCTATGTCAGAATTATTACATGTTGGTTTAGACGTTGGCTCTACAACCGTAAAAATAGTAGTTATGGATACTAATAAAAATACTATATACACAGATTATACAAGACACTTTTCAGATACAAAAAATACACTATGTCAAGTATTAGAAAAACTATCAAATGATTTTCCAAATTCGGAATTTACAATGGCACTTACTGGCTCAGGAGCTATGTCAGCAGCTAAATTTTTAAAAATACCTTTTATTCAAGAAGTAATTTCTTGTAAAAGAGCTGTTGAAAATTATCTTCCTGAAACAGACGTAGTTATAGAATTAGGTGGAGAAGACGCAAAAATAATATATTTTGATAAATCTATTGAGCAAAGAATGAACGGAACTTGTGCAGGAGGTACGGGTGCATTTTTAGATCAAATGGCCTCTTTATTAAATACAGATACAATAGGATTAAACGAACTTGCTAAAACATATACAACAATATATCCAATTGCATCTAGATGTGGCGTTTTTGCAAAAACAGATATACAACCTTTATTAAATGAAGGTTGTAAAAAAGAAGATATAGCAGCTTCAATTTTTCAAGCAGTTGTCAATCAGACAATCAGCGGTTTAGCCTGCGGTAGACCAATAAAAGGTAAAGTAGCCTTTTTAGGTGGTCCTTTAAACTATCTTTCTGAACTTAGAAAAAGATTTATAGAAACCTTAGATTTAAAAGATGATGAAATATTAGTACCAGATGAAGCACATCTACTAGTAGCGAAAGGAGCTGCTCTTGATTCTTTAAATAGCTCATCTTTTTCCGTATCTGAATTAGAAGAAAAAATCAAAAATTTGCGTAATTCTAAAGATACCACAAGTAAACCTTTAGAACCACTTTTTGAATCTCGTATACAATATGAAGAATTTAAGACCAGACATGAAAAAGATAAAATAAATTATAAAGAATTAAAATCTCATACTGGTGATTGTTTTATTGGAATCGATGCAGGTTCTACTACTACAAAATTAGTATTAATTGACTCCGACAATAATTTATTATTCTCATTATATAGAAGTAATGAAGGAAACCCTCTAAAGAGCGTAATTAAAATGCTTAAAGAATTATACGAGAAACTTCCAGAAAAAGCAACTATACGCTTTGCCGGAGTAACAGGATATGGAGAAAAATTAATTCAGACAGCTTTAAATATTGATTTGAATGAAATTGAAACAATTGCACACTATACTGCAGCCAAACAATTTATGCCTAATGTAACAAGTATAATCGATATTGGTGGACAAGATATGAAATACATAAAAATGAAAGATGATACTATAGACAATATAATGCTAAATGAAGCATGCTCTTCTGGATGCGGTTCATTTATAGAAACCTTTGCTAAAAGCCTCGACCTTTCTATAGAAGAATTTGTCTCTGCTGCAATTGATTCAAAAACACCTGTTGATTTAGGTTCAAGATGTACAGTTTTTATGAAC
>CAYOBB010000090.1:0-4203 GCA_964402195.1 uncultured Clostridium sp.
AATCTTGGTACTAAATTTATTAAAGTAGACTTTCCACTTCCAGTAGAACCTATAAAAGCAACTGTTTCTCCTTTATTCGCTTTAAAAGAAATATTTTCTAGTAAATATTCATCAGCATCCGGATATTTAAATGATACATTTTTAAATTCAACAGTCCCTCTTTCCTCTGTCTTATCTTTGCTTAGTTTACCATCCTTAATACTAATCTTAGTATCTAAAACTTCATTAATACGTTTAGCTGATACCTGAGCACGTGGTAACATCATAAAAATCATAGCAAGCATTAGAAAAGACATAATAACTTGCATTGCATATGAACTGAATACTACCATATCTCCAAACAAAATTAATTTATCTGTCATTAAAGCATCTCTAATTAAAAATGTACCCATGAAATAAATTGCAAGTGTTAATCCATACATAATTAAATACATAACAGGCTGCATTATTGCAAAAGTCTTTTGATTAAATAATTGTTGATTTGTTAATTTTGTATTTACATGTTCAAATTTATCTTCTTGATATTTTTCGGCATTAAACGCTCTTACTACACGAATACCAGTTAAATTTTCACGAGTTACTCCATTAATCTTATCTATTAATTTTTGAACAATCTTAAACTTTGGCATTACTATGACCATCAAAGCTGATATTACACCCAATAATATAAGAACTGCAACGCCAGTAATAGCACTCCATTGCCAGCTTTTATTAAGTATTTTAGTTATAGCCCAAACAGCAGTTATTGGTGCTTTAATTAACAACTGCAATCCCATAGCCATTAACATTTGTATTTGTGTAATATCATTTGTAGTTCTAGTAATTAAGCTACTTGTAGAAAATTCTTTTACTTCTTGCATTGATAAACTTTCTACTTTAGTAAATAATTTCTTTCTAATTTCCATCGAAAAATTCGATGAAACTGTAGACGTTACATATCCAGTTACAATCGTAGCTACTAAACTACCTAAAGCACAAGCAAGCATATATCCACCATTTTCTAATATATCTTGCATCTTACTTCCTTCTGTTTGAACAAGTACAGTTATTTCAGACATATAATCTGGCATTTTGAGTTCAAGCCATACTTGAGTAACAACTAAAATTATAATAATTAAAGCTAGAAGGCAATCCTTTTTATTTAAATTTTTTAATAATTTAATCATAATCTCATCCTTTCTTTACTAAAACCTATACTTAATTGTCATGGGTAAAATTAAATTATCCCATAATTTATCGAGTTTTATTTTCTAACATTTCTTTTTTACATTTTCTTTCATCATTTTAATAACTCTAGAAAAAGTTTCTAAATCTTCCTGTGATATACCATTTATAATAATTTTTTCTACTTGTTCAATTCTTTTCTTTCGCTCAATAAAAACCATTCTAGCCTTACTGTTCAATATTATTTTTTTAGTTCTTGTATCTACCAAATCTGTAACCCTTTCTATAAGATTATTTTTCTCCATTGTTTGTAATACACCAGAAACAGTAGCTCTTCTTAAATTTAACACATCTTCCAAATCTTTTTGATAAATCTCTTCATTTTCATGTTCTAGTATATATTCTAATATTTGCATTTGAGTAGGAGTCGGTTTTGAACATTCTGATGGCATATTTTTATTAAATTCATTATCCGTTAAAAATTTTCGTAAAATTATCGCTTCTAATGTTTTTATTTGATATAAAACTCTATTATTCATTTTCATCCCCCATTTTGTAAGTCACCTTACAATGATATATATTATACGCACCATTATATTTTTTGTCAATACCCTTACAATATTTTTCAAAAAAATAATATTTACTGTTACAATTTACATCTGCTTTCTAAGTCTCATAATATATTATGAGACTTCTTACACTACTCTTCATCAATAAACTGTGAATTGTAACCATTTACTAGATAACGGTTTTAAACTTTTTAAAAAGGAATAAATCTTCAAAGGCTTATCTCTAATAACGTATGGACGAACAAGTTCGCCTATACAAGGCATGTAGTAGTCTTTGAATTTTTTTATTAAGCAGATGCATATGTCTGCCCGAAAAAAAAGAGAAATATTTATTGTTCATAATAAATATTTCTCTTTTTCTTTTTTATCTAGCATATTTTATAGCTCTAGTTTCTCTAATAACATTAACTTTAATCTGTCCTGGATATTCCATTTCAGACTCAATCTTTTGGGCTACATCTCTTGCCATAATTACCATTTCACTATCAGATATTTCATCTGGTTTTACAATTAATCTTACTTCTCTACCAGCTTGGATTGCAAAAGATTTCTCAACACCTTTAAAAGAATCCGCAATTTCTTCTAACTGAGTTAATCTCTTAATATAACTTTCTAACGTTTCTCTTCTAGCTCCAGGTCTAGATGCTGAAATAGCATCTGCCGCTTGAACTAAAACAGCCTCCAATGTCTTAGGTTCAACATCTCCATGATGAGCTTCTACTGCATTAATAACTAATTCGTTTTCTTTATATTTTTTAAGAATATCTACACCAATTTCAACATGCGTGCCCTCCATATCATGATCTAATGCTTTTCCTATATCATGCAATAAACCAGCTCTTTTAGCTATCTTTGGATTAATTCCGAGTTCTTCAGCCATAATTCTAGCTAAATTGGATACTTCTATAGAGTGATTTAGAACATTTTGTCCATAACTTGTCCTATATTTTAATTTACCAATCAAACTAACAATATCAGATGGCAAACCATTTACTCCAGTTTCTAAAACAGCTCTTTCACCTTCTTCTTTAATTATAGCCTCAATCTCTTCTTTAGCTTTTTCAACCATTTCTTCGATTTTAGCTGGGTGAATTCTTCCATCTTCGATTAGTTTTTCTAAAGCAATTCTAGCGACTTCTCTTCTTAATGGATCAAATCCAGAAATAATTACAGCCTCTGGAGTATCGTCAATAATTAAATCAATACCAGTTAAAGTTTCTAAAGTTTTTATATTTCTTCCTTCTCTACCTATAATTCTTCCTTTCATTTCATCGCTTGGAAGTGAAACAACTGAAACTGTTGTTTCTGAAGTATGATCAGCAGCACATTTTTGGATTGCATAAGAAATAATTTCTTTAGCATTCTTGCTTGCATCTTCCTTTGCTTTATTTTCCAATTCCTTGATTAAATTTGCCTTCTCTACTGTAATTTCTTTTTCTAAACTATCTAACAATTGTTTTTTAGCTTGATCTACAGTTAAACCTGATATTCTTTGAAGTTCTTCTTCTTCTTTTAGTATTTTTTCATCCAATTCACGTCTAACATTATCATTTTCCAGCATTTTTTCATCTAAATCTTTTTCTTTGTTTTCTAAAGTTTCTATCCTTTTCTCTAGATTTTCTTCTTTTTGAATCATTCTTTTTTCTTGTAATTGGACTTCATTTCTTCTCTCTTTAATCTCTTGATCTAATTCATTTCTAAGTTGCATCATTTCTTCTCTAGCTTTAAATATTTCTTCTCTTTTTGTATTTTCAGCTTCTATCTTAACATTTTCAAGTAATCTTTTTGCTTCATTTTCAGCACTTTGAATTTTTGATTCAGCAATTCTCTTTCTAATAGCAACACCAACAGGTATAAAAATAACTGCCGAGATTAAGAGAGTAATTAAAACTACAAGTATGTTACTCATAACTAATCAACCTCTTTTCTATTCAATTTTCAATGTTCATTAAATATATCATTTCTTTTATATTCAATCTTACATGTTTATTTTATATGTAATACTAAAAAAAGTCAAGGAAATTGTCTTATAAGATTTCTACTTTCTAAATAATGGTATAAGAATTTTTAGCAAAGTTTTACTCATAGTATATGGACTTCATACAATTTACAAAAAATCTCCTATTCAACAAAAAAACATCTAAAAAAGATTTCCCTTTTTTAGATGATATTTAAGTGTAAGTCTATAAGCCGGGTTCTGTCTTGAATAGCCATTTATCTAGAATATATATCACTATATATCTCAAGCCACCTACAAAACATAAAAGAAACGAGCAGTTTTTAACCTTTTACTTAAACTTTTGTGGTGTTGCTCCAGGTGGGGTTTACACGAACAAAGAATGTCACCATTCCTCCGGTGAGCTCTTACCTCACCTTTTCACCCTTACCAATCTCTTGGCGGTTATTTTCTGTTGCACTTTCCTTAAGGTCTCCCTCACTAGACGTTATCTAGCACCATTGCTCTATGGAG
>CAYOBB010000091.1:0-4144 GCA_964402195.1 uncultured Clostridium sp.
AGAAAAAGCAATTGAATTTATTCAAGATGATGAACTTGTAGAAGTTACACCAAAATCAATAAGATTAAGGAAGAAAATTTTAAATAATAAAGAAAGAGAAAGAGCTAATAGAAATAATAAATAAAAAAATGGAGAGAATGATATGTCAATTTCAGGAGATGAAAAAAGATTACAAATATGTGATAAACTAAGAACTAGTACAATAGAACATTCATATGCATATAATAATAGAATGGCAAGAGCTGCGATGAAGAGAAGCGATATACAAAAACAAGCAATAAAAAAGAATCAAGATTTTACTAAAATGTATGAAACAGTAAAAAGATATAGCAAGTATAACAAAGGCGCAATATTTATGATGCTAAAAAAAGAATGTTCTATAGAGGTAAAAACTTGGTTTGATAATGTAGACGATGTAATGGATTATATTAATTTAACATTAAAGAGATTGGAACGAGATAGAAATGGTGAAAGATGAAATTATATATAAAATAAAAAACAAAGCTTTAGAAGAACACATTCCAATCATAATGGATGACACTCTTCAGGAAATAGAAAAAAGAATGGAATCAAATAAGCCATCTAGAATTTTAGAAATAGGAACAGCAGTTGGTTATTCGGCAATATGTTTTTCAAAATTTCTGAGAGAATATGGCATTATCGATACAATTGAGCGTGATAAAGAAAGAATTAAAGAAGCAAAGAAGAACATTAAAGATATGAATCTAGAAGAAAAAATTACTATTTATGAAGGGGATGCCGTAAAAATTTTACCAACCTTAAATAAAAAATATGATATGATATTTATCGATGCAGCTAAAGGAAAATATCCGTTCTTCCTAAAAGAAGCACTTAGAATGCTAGCTCTAAATGGAACAATATTTGCAGATAATATCTTATATAAAGGTTATGTGATGAGTGATTACAACAAACATAAACAACGTACAGCAGTAAGGAATTTAAGAGAATACATAGCAGAAGTTACAGAAAATCCTAATTTAGAGACCGAAATTTTAGAAGTTGGAGATGGACTTGCAATATCAAAGTTAAAAAAATTGAATGATTGAGTTATGAGGAAGGTGTCCTATAATTATAAGGCACCCTCTTCAACGTTTTTTATATTCTTAGGAAAGTCATCCACGAAAGTGGTGAGTTTCCTTAGAAGATAAATATGCGGAAGTTACAATTTCTAAGTTGCTTCGCAACTTAGAAATTGTTATTCCGTTTTTTTATAAATATATTCTATAATCAATATCTGGAAAAACAGAATCTTTTTCCTCAATTTCTTTCAAAAAGTTTTTATCAATTTTACCAGAATTTATTTCATTATATAGTCTAGTAAATCTACCTATATGATCTTTTATTCTTCTATGAGCATAGTCAACCATTGTATTATTAGTAATAATAAATAGCCAATCACTACTTTGAGCTAAAAGTAATTCTCTAGCTGCTTGATTTAATGCTCTAAGTTTTAGTTTGTTATTTTTATATTTTGCTGTAGATGTAATAGAAGAAATAGGTTTTTTTTCTAATTTTAATTGCCTTATTTGTTCTTCTAAATGATGGACTGTATCAAAGACATCTCTAAAATTATAGGCAATTTCACACATTTTATCACCTGCTACATGAAGATGTCTGTGAGCATAATCATTACTTGGATTTAACCAAACTTCACTATAGCCATTAGCCCCCCAACTAGAACGACAAGGTTGAGCAACTTGAATTTCTGGATACCTATCCATATATTCAGAAGGTGTAATTAATTCAAAATTACATTCATCATAATAAATTTTTTTAAATAAAACATATAACCAATAAGGACCTTCATACCACCAATGTCCATAAAGTTCTGCATCATAAGGGCATAGAACAATAGGCGGTTTATCCATGTAAGGACTTGCATTTTCTATTTGAGCAGTCCTAGAATTTAAGAAATGACCTGCTTGCATTTCAGCAGAATCTTTTGCCCATTGAAGATCATATATATCTTTATTATCAGTGTCACCTGTAATTCTATGATATTTTATTCCTGTATGAACTCTAACTCCATTATGAGCAATATATGGTTTTATGTAATCATAATCAGCTTCATATCCAATATCTCTATAAAAATCTCTGTAATTAAAGTCTCCAGGGTAACCATTTATTGAACTCCAAACTTGCCTCGAACTTTCTATATCTCTTCCAAATACTGTAAAACCTTCAGGGGAAGTAATTGGGGCTAGTGTTCCATAAATAGGTGTAGGATTAGCATAAAGAATACCATGAGATTCTACAATTGCATAATCTAAACCAAATTCTCTTAAATATTTATCTGCTTCAGGAACATAACCACATTCAGGAAGCCAAATTCCACGAGGTTTTCTTCCAAAGAATCTTTCATAGGTCTGAACACCAACTGCAATTTGAGCCCTAACAGTTTTTTCATTTACATACAAAATAGGAAAGTAGCCATGAGTTGCCCCGCAAGTTATAATTTCTAATACTCCTATATCTTGAAAATGTTTAAACTGAGAGATTAAATCACAATTCCATTCATCTCTAAAAAGTCTTAAATCTTCTGAATATCTTTCATAATAATATTTAGATAAATGATTCATCTTTTGGTTAAAAGTAGTTCTTTTAATTTCCTTTTCAGATAATTCGATTAATTGTTTTAAATAATTGATATATTTTTTTTGTAATAATTTATTATCAAGCATAGAAAGTAAAGGAGGTGTCATAGACATCGTAATTCGAAAATTGACTCCTTCATCTACTAGTTTTTTAAAATTTTTTAATAGTGGTATATATGTTTCTGAGATTACTTCATATAACCATGATTCTTCTAAGTAATCATCACTTTCTGGGTGATGAATAAAAGGAAGATGTGCATGCAATACAAAGCTTACGTATCCTTTTTTTTGCATTTAATATTATTAGTATAGATTTTAAATCTATACTCTCCTTTCCTTTTATAGTATGTTGTGTAAAAATAAGTCTAGCTCTGAAACCGACAATAAGCTAGACCAAAGAGTAAATATAATTTTATTTAAAAGTTGAAGAAAAAGTTCCTGAACTCGGATTTCCAGAAGATGGATTATTTAAATGTAAACTATCATTTGCAATTTCTTCTTTATATAAATCTTTGTAAATTTCGTAAATATTAATAAATTTATCATTTTGATTAATAAATGGAAAATCTTTTATATCTTTTTCAATAATTTGATTTGTTTTCACATTTCTAAAATAGATTTTATTTTGTTTATTAAATAGAATATGGTCATTTGGTGCTTCTAATGAATTAGAAGAAGAAATATAAATATAAGGCATTTCAAGTGGTTTTAATTCCCCTTCTTTAGATACATCATATGTTGGTATATAACTGTAATTGATAGGAATAGGTCGTCTTCCAAGTTCTATTTTATATTCACAATTACTATCATTTACTTGTAAATACCAACTATTAGCAAAATCATTTATATCAACTTCAAAAGAATAATTCATTGTTTGATTATGAACTACTAAAACAGGTTTGGTTATTTCAAAGAAGTATTTTCCATATTGTTTTTTTAGATTTTCTCTATCAGTATCTGAAATATCCCAGTAAATAAACAAATTTGTGGGTGTTTGAGCCAAAATTTTAACAACTGTTTGATTATATCTATAAGGTAAATCATAATACTCTGGAAAAAATGTACTAACTTTTGAATTATGTATAGGAGTAGATGTTTTTTTAGCAGAAGAAACGGAACTCGATTTTGTATTTTTCGTACTTTTTGTACTTTTGGTACTTTTTGTAGTAGATTTAGTACTTGTATTTTTTTTCGAAGTAGCTGATTTACGTTTTGAAGTAGATATTTTTTTTGCCGAATCATTTTTAGATGTAGTAGTTTTAGTTTTGACACTATTTTTTTCTATAGGATTTACATTTTTTGTAATATCTTTATCTTTTGATTTTTTAGGCAACAAGCGACTTTTTAAACTTTCCTTTTTATTATCAGTTTCTTTCGTTTTTCTAGGCATAATTTATCCTCCTGTTTCTTTTTTTTATATATTATACTAAAACTAAAATAAATTCAAGACTTTTAGCTAAATTTTTTCTTTTTTCGTTACTATATAATGGTTTCTCATATATAATATCTGAAAAATACTTAAAAATAAA
>CAYOBB010000092.1:0-4121 GCA_964402195.1 uncultured Clostridium sp.
AAATAGCAATACATACACATGGCTGTACATCCAGAAGAAGTGTATGGAACTAAATAGTCTGATACTTTATGGTTTTCAACATATTTATGAGTTTTTCTAGTTCCTATAATTAAATTTCTTTTTATATTTACAAATTCACTGTTTTGCTTTTTTCTCATTTCTTCTATATTATTATGATTTTCTATTTCTATTTTTGGAACATCTTTAAACTTTTCTAATAAAATTCTTCCCAACTCATAATTCTCAATATTTTTTTCACAATAAATACATTTTGGTTTAAACATTTTTATCTCCTTTTGTATTTATTGTTAGCATTTCATTCTTTATTTATTCTATTTTTATAAGTCATGCTTCATACGCATGGTGCGGGCGAACAAGTTCGCCCCTACGTTATTAGAGATAAGTCTAATAACTATATAAAGAGCAAGCACAAGGCTCGCTCTACAAATTTTATTATTAATATAATTTAATTTTGTGATACTTTTTTAGGTGTATAAATCTGATTTCTTTTAATTGTAATTTGATTATATAATTTTTGTATTTCCATGATTACTAATATAAAAATTGAAATTAAAATCGTATATATCCATTGATTTGAATTTAAACAAACTAATTTAAATTTATCTGCAATAACTGGCACTGAAACCACTCCGACTTGCATAATTACTCCTAATATAAAAGCACCAATTAAATATTTATTTTTGAAAATTCCTACTTTAAATATTGATTCTTTACTCTTTACATTAAAACTATGAATTAATTCTATAAGTCCAAGTGAAATAAATGCCATTGTTCTTCCGAACTTCTACTCCATAATAATTATTTCCTATTGTAAATGCAACTAATGTTAGTATTCCCATCATCATTCCTTCTGTTATTATTTCTCCCCATAAACCATCTCCAAATATACTTTTCTTTGGATTCCTTGGTTTTCTTTCCATTATATCTCTTTCTGCTGGCTCTAGGCTAATAGCAATTGCTGGAAGTGAATCTGTAACTAAATTAATCCATAATAACTGAATTGCAAGTAGTGGAGTATCAAATCCTAAAATAAGCCCTATAAAGATTGTTACTATTTCTGCAATATTTGTTGAAATTAAAAAATGAATTGCTTTTATCATATTATCAAAAATAATTCTTCCTTGTTTTACAGCATTTACAATTGTTGTAAAATTATCATCAGCCAAAATCATATCTGACGCATTTTTAGCAACATCTGTACCATTTTTTCCCATTGCTACACCAATATCTGCTTTTTTCAAAGCTGGAGCATCATTTACTCCATCTCCTGTCATTGCAACTACTGCTCCTGTTTCTCTAAATGCTTTTACGATTTTTACTTTATGCTCAGGTGAAACTCTAGCAAAAACACTATATTTCATTATATTTTTCTTAAATTCATTTTCTGGTATACTATCTAACTGTGCTCCTGTTATAGCTAATTCATTTTGACTTAATATTCCTAAATCTCTGGCTATAGCTTTTGCAGTGGATATGTGATCGCCTGTTATCATAACAGTTTTTATGCCTGCTTTTTTACAACTTTGAATTGCTTCTTTTACACCTTCACGTGGTGGATCTATCATGCCTATTAATCCTACAAAAACTAAATTATTTTCTATTGTATTTGTGTCAATCTTGCTTGGAAGAATATCTAAATCTAAATATGCTACTGCTAACACTCTTAAAGCATCATCTGCCATTTTATTATTTTTTCTAGAAACTGTTTGTTTTAAACTATACGTTAGCTCCATTATATTTCCGGTATAATAATATTTGTTACATCTATCAAGTAATACATCTGGCGCACCTTTAGTTATAATTCTATAATGATTTCCTATCTTGTGAATTGTTGTCATTAATTTTCTATCAGAATCAAATGATATTTCATTTATTCTATTCATTTGTTTATATAATTCATTTTTATCAATACCATATTCTAAAGCCTCATTTACTATAGCATTTTCTGTAGCTTCTCCTTTAGCTATTTTCTTTCCATCTTCTACTTCTATATTACAATCTGTACACATACATGCAAGCTGCAAAGTAAATTTCTTATCCGTACTATTTACATTTTCTATTCTTACAACTTTCATTTTATTTTGAGTAAGTGTTCCTGTTTTATCAGAGCAAATAACTGTACTACTTCCTAATGTCTCTACTGCTGGTAGTTTTCTTATAATAATATTTTTCTTTGACATTTTAGTCACACCAATTGATAACATTATTGTCACAATTGCTGGTAGTCCTTCTGGAATTGCTGCAACTGCTAGACCAATAGAAGTCATAAACATTTCCGTTATAGGTATTTTCTTTATAATTCCTATACAAAAAATCGCCATACAAATAATAATACAAGTAAATCCTAGTATCTTTCCAACTTCAGATAATTTTCTTTGTATAGGTGTTTCTGGTGTTTCATTCGTTATCATAAGTTTAGCAATTTTTCCTACTTTAGTATTCATACCTATATCTGTAACAATTCCTTCTCCGTGACCATTTACAACAATTGTAGTTGAAAAAGCACAATTTTTCATATCACCTATAGGAATATCTTTTTTTAATATTACATTTGCTTCTTTTTCAGTTGGAACAGTCTCTCCTGTTAGTGTTGATTCTTCTATTTTTAGATTGTACGAACTAACTAGTCTACAATCTGCTGGAACATAATTTCCTGCTTCTAATATTATTAAATCTCCTACTGTTACATCTTTACTATCAACCTCTAATATTTTCCCATTTCTTTTAACTTTTGCCATAGGTGATGACATTTTCTTTAAAGCTTCTAATGATTTTTCAGCTTTACTTTCTTGAATAACTCCCATTAAGCTATTAAATACTACAATAGCTATAATTATTATAGAGTCTATGTAATCATTACTTCCTTCCATTTTAGTCATGACTGCAGATATTATAGCTGATATTATCAAAATTATTATCATAAAATCATTAAACTGTTTTATAAATTTTGAAAAAAGTGATTCCTTTTTAGCTTCTTCTAATTCATTTTTACCAAATTTATCAATTCTGTTTTTAGCATCTTCTTCATTTAAACCATCTTTTATGCTAGTATTTAATTCCTCTTGTATATCATTTATCCTTTTAGTACACCACATATTTTATCCTCCTTGTTTTTTTTCCTTTTACAATATATGCTTGTACTTAAGAAATATACATGTCTTTTTTTCTATTTCTTTATTAAAAATAGAGAGCACATTTATTATCTCTAATTTTAAAAACAATAAATGTACTCTCTATTTTAATCTTGATTATATTTTCATCTGAAATAATTAAGTACGAACTCCTTTTTCAAGACTCGCTATTCTCTTTTCGTTTTTCCATTGAACAATTTCTAAATGATCTAATCTTTTATTAATACTTGCTCTTGCAGCTATAGCTTCTCTTTCTTTTTCAAGTTCTATTTCTCTGCTGTCATATAAGGCATCGATTTTTTTACCATAGTCGTTTTCTAAAATAAATAGATTATTGCGTATTCTTTGAATATCTTCTTTTAGTTCTTGTTGTCCTTTTATCATATTTTCTTCTAGAGCAGTTAACTTTTTATCAAATCTTTCTTCTAGATCATTTAACTTCTTATCAAATTTTTCTTCTAGCTCATTTAACTTCTTATCAAATTTTTCTTCTAGCTCATTTAACTTCTTATCAAATTTTTCTTCTAGCTCATTTAACTTTGTATCAATTAGTTTAATTATTTTTTCTTGAGAGTTATTAAAAAGTTGGGCGAAAACCTTCATATCTTCTTGAGTCATATTTTTTCCTCCTTTCTTTTAAAAAATCTTTTTCAACCAATCAAATAATCTTACAGCATAAATATAAAAATGCTTTTAATCCCTATAGAATAATATTAAATTGTAATTTTGATTTTTTATAGATAAAAAAAATTGAATAAAAATTAATTGATTGAAATGCAAATTACAAGAATGTAATTTGTTAGCTAAATTAAAACATATAATGTTAAAATATGCAATATATTTTGTAAAATTTTTCAAAAAAAATATCAGGTGCATCAACGCACCTGATATTTCCACTAATCTAACCATTTTGGATTTTCTAAATACCAATCTATAGTTTTTACTATACCATCTTCAAATTTTGTTTTA
>CAYOBB010000093.1:0-358 GCA_964402195.1 uncultured Clostridium sp.
AGAAGATGCTGTTTCTTCTGATTCTATAGAAGATTATCAAAAAGCTGCTGATTTAAAAACAAAAGAATGTAATTTAAATGATAGATTAGAAGAATTAAATAAAAACTTACAATTAAAAGCTTTAACTGTTCAAGATATTGCTGAAGTTATCGAAAACTGGACTAAAATCCCTGTAACTAAAATTACAGAAGCCGAATCACAAAAGTTATTAAATTTAGAAAATAATCTTCATAAAAGAATTATCGGACAGGATAAAGCAGTATCAGCTGTTTCTAAAGCTATTAGAAGAAATAGAGCTGGCCTTCAGTCCTCTAAAAGACCACCATCTTTCATATTTGTAGGTCCTACTGGTGTTGGT
>CAYOBB010000093.1:368-4079 GCA_964402195.1 uncultured Clostridium sp.
AGATGTTTGGGAATGAAGATTCTATTATTAGAATAGATATGTCAGAATTTATGGAAAGTCATTCTACTTCTAAATTAATTGGTTCTCCTCCAGGTTATGTTGGATATGATGACGCTGGTCAATTAACTGAAAAAGTAAAAAGAAAACCTTATTCTATAATTCTTTTAGATGAAATAGAAAAAGCTCATCCTGATGTATTTAATATTTTACTTCAAGTTTTAGATGATGGAAAACTTACTGATTCTCAAGGAAATGTTACAAATTTTGAAAATACAATTATAATTATGACATCAAATGCTGGTTCTAATTTAAATACAAATTCTATTGGTTTTGGTGGAAAAACTGTTGATTCTAATAAGATGGAAGAAGCTCTAAAACAATTATTTAGACCAGAATTTCTAAATCGTGTTGATGAAATTGTTACTTTTGATAGCTTAACTGAAGAAGAACTTCTTCAAATAATTGATTTATTACTTGCAAATACTCAAAAAGCTTTAGCTAATAAAGATATGAAACTTGAAGTTACCGCTTCTGCTAAAAAATATATATTATCAAAAGGAACTGATTTAAAATATGGTGCTAGACCTTTAAGAAGAGCCATTCAAAAATATATTGAGGATGAAATTTCAGATATGATTTTGAAATCTGAAATATTGCCAGGACAGACTGTAAAAATAAATTGTGTAAAAAGTAATTTAAAATTTAGCATAAAATAGAGATTGAAATATATCAATCTCTATTTTTTCTCTTTTTAAAATATATAATTATTTCTCTTTATACATTTTAAATATATTTTTCAAACTCAATTTGCTTCCATAATTTAAGATTGCTGATGAGTATATTTTTATTGATATTTTTGCGACTATCAATATTGTTACTATTAAGACTGCTATAGATATTATAATTTCCTTTGTTACTGCCGTTCCCATCATAATTCTAAATGGCATACTAAATGGGGATGATAATGGAAATATTGATGCAAATAGGTTTATATTACTTGTAGGATTCATCATTGAAAAATATGCTAAATAAAAACCTATTACAGCAAGTATTGCTATTGGTCCATTAGCTGACTGAATATCTTCTGGTTTACTTACTGTAGCCCCTGTTAATGCATATAATAAAGAATATACTAAATACCCTAGTATGAAATATATTACTGTGAATATTCCAAGTGAAACTGTTATATTAGATAAGTCTAATACGCTTTCTAAAATTCCGTTCTGGTAAAAAAGCTTTTGCAGATATTATACTAGTTATTATTATTATTAAAATTTGTATAACTCCGACTACTCCTATTCCTATAGTCTTTCCGAAGTACTATGGTTCTTGGAGTTGTTGATGTTACTAATGTTTCTATTATTTTCGAAGTTTTTTCTGTTGTTATAGAAGATGATACTTGATATGCACAAAAATATATTGCATAAAATAATATTAATGACATTATCATCATAATAAAAATATTACCACTTGCTGCATTTTCATCAGTCTCTACTAGATTAAAACTAAAATTTGTGTACATACTCGATAATTGTTCTTCTGTTAATCCTGCTTTTGATATCTGTATATTTGTATATATTCCTGAAAATGTTTCAATTAATTCTTCTGGAACACTTTGAGCATATGATAGGCTATCTACTATATAATCTATTTTTACTCCTGTTTCATCCTTTGTAAATTTCATACAAGAATCATATTTTTCATCTTCTATTAATTTTTTTATATCATCATTTGTTAAATCTTCTTTTTCAATATCAAATTCATATCCTTCTATTTCTTTTGTATATGCATCTAAAGTTCCTTCAAAAATATCTTCATTATCTACTATTAATACTTTCTCTTTAATCTCTTCGTCTCCAAAGAAATATTTAATTAAATTTGGTACATTAAATCCTAAAATAATAATACATAATATTATTATCATAGAAATTATAAATGATTTTCTTTGTACCATTTCTTTTATTGTAAATCCTGCTACTATTTTTAAATCTCTCATTAATTCTTACCTACTTTCTCTACAAAAATCTCATGTAGACTAGGTCTTTTTAGTTCAAATTTTTCAACTTTTTTATTTTCATTTATAAGTTGTTTTAATAAGTTATCTCCTTGTTCTTCATTTTCTATTTTTATTATATAATTATTGTCTTTTTTAGTTTCTATTTTTAAATTATTATTATGTATTATATTTTCAATGTCATCATTTGTAATAACTTCAGCTTTTTTTACAGGATATTTAGATTTTATATCTACTAAATTTCCTTTTTCTACTGTTTTTCCTTTGTTTAAAATTATTATATCACTACAAAATTCTTCTATTGAATTCATTTGATGACTTGACATTACTATATATTTTTCTTTTTCTACTAATTCCAAGATAACACTTTTTAATATATCAGTATTTACAGGGTCTAAACCGCTAAATGGTTCATCTAACACTACTAAATCTGGGTCATGCATTACAGCTGTTATAAATTGGATTTTTTGTTGATTTCCTTTTGATAATTTTTCAGCTGTCATATTTCTATATTCTTGCATATTTAATCTTTCTAACCAGTAATCACTAGCAGTTGTAGCTTCCTTTTTAGTCATTCCTTTTAATTTACCAAAATAAACTAACTGGTCTATTATCTTTGATTTAGGATAGATTCCTCTTTCTTCAGGCAAATAACCAAATTTAACATTTTTTCTTTCAACCATTTTTCCATTCCACGTAATTTTACCTGAATCCTTTTTTAATATTCCAAGCATCATTCGTATTGTTGTAGTTTTTCCAGCACCATTTGTTCCAAGTAATGCAAATATCCCTGGTTTGATTATCTCAAAAGATATATTATCCACTACTAATTTACCAGCATATGTTTTAGTTACATTTTCTACTTTTAATCCCATTACTTTTCTCCTTTTATTTCTTTGCTTTTATTTCAAGTTCTTTTGTAAAATCTAAAATAAATTGAATAATTAGATAATAATAGTATAATGCTTGTTTTTCATTTTTACTAGCAAACAAATTTGTACTAATTGTATTAGAAGTAAAAAATCTAAAAAATGCTTCATTTTTATTAACCATAATCTCAAGTTCTATACCTAGTTCTTTTTTTATCTTTATTACTTTTTGTAACATGCTATCATCTAATATTTCTCTTGCCTTTATTATATTTTCTGAGTACATATATAAATTTCCGTTTTGAATTTCTAATTTTTCTTTTATATTATTTTTACTATTTACTCTCATTAAATCTATTTCATCTATATATTCATTTAAAGTAGTATATGCAAAAATCCCATTAAATACTTCTACTGTAATATTTTGATTGCTTTTAGTTATATCTTTTATAACAGAAATATTTCCAATCTCAATATTTCTATTATCTTTATTTGCCTTTATATATCCATCAGAATATATATTTTTATACATCTGATTAAATCCAGATTTTTTATAATATACCTCTGATATAGATTCATTATCTTTATATTCAAATTCTTCTGATATGCTAGCTGTAAATTCCTTCATCAGAACTTTTTTAAATTTTGATTTAAGCCCGAATATTTTAATTTCATTTATTATCATATATATAAATGAAATTATTAACATAAAGATACCAACTGTCAGAAATATAAGTTTAGCACTATCTATTGGAGCCATAAAAAAAGCTATTATAGATATAAAACTTAAAAAATATAGTAGTATCTCAGAATATCTAATATCTGAAA
>CAYOBB010000094.1:0-4030 GCA_964402195.1 uncultured Clostridium sp.
CACCTGCTTCTAGTAATTGTTTCATTGCAACTACTGCCATTTTTAATTCCTCCTTGTTTTTTACTTCCGTAAGCTTTAAATTTTAGCATTTAGGACCACTTAAAAGTTTTAAGCACAAGCCTAAACTAAACTTACGTGTTTTTTTAACTTTTTTATTATACCAAAATATTTTCAATTTGACAATACTTATTTATAAAAAACATGGTAATTTCAATATTTATTATGAAATTATAAGATTTCTTCAAAGGCTTGCCTGATAAAATAACCTTACCCTTTAATTATTAATTTATCTTTATTAAATCAAATTTCAAATAATCCGAACTTGTTAATATATAATTTATTCCATTTATTTTACCCTGAACTGCATCTATGCATGCTTCACCATGTAAATGTCCATAAACACAAGTTTTTACATTGTATTTTTTCATTACTAAATTTAAATCTATTTCTTCTCTTAAATCACTATCTTTTGTAAATGGTGGATAGTGCATGCAAACTATTATTTCTGTATCTTCACCTTTTTCTTTTCTTATCTGTTTAAGAATTGTTTCTAATCTAAGCTTTTCTCTTCTTTGAATTTTAGCATTCTCCTCTTTATTATCTAATACCCATCCTCTGGTACCTGTTATTACTTTTCCTTCAAATTCATAGTAGTTATTTTGAATAAAGTCAATGTTTTTAAATTTATTTTCTTTTAGGAAATTTCTCATTTTTGTTAAAGTATTCCACCAATAATCATGATTTCCTTTTAATAATAACTTTTTTCCAGGTAAAGAACTTAAATATTTAAAATCTTCATATGTATCTTTTAAATCCATAGCCCAAGAAAAATCTCCTGGTAATATTACTAAATCATTTTCTTTAACTTTCGATTTCCAATTTTTCTTTATTTTTTCTGCATGATTTTCCCAATTAACACCAAAAATATCCATTGGTTTATTTGTTCCAAAAGATAGATGTAGGTCTCCTATTACATAAATAGACATATTTATTCTCCTATCTTTAAATTTGGTACTGCATTTAAAGTTAAATCTGATTTTTTACCATCTAAATAATTATAATATCCAGCAGAAGCTATCATAGCAGCATTATCTGTACATAATTTTAGTTCTGGATAGTATATATTTAAATTTTCTTTTTTAGATAATTCCTCAAATGATTTTCTAATATATGAATTTGCTGATACTCCTCCTGCAAGTACAATTTTCTTTATTCCTGTTTGTCTTATTGCTTCTTTTACATTATTTAATAACATTTCTGTTGCTACTTTTTCAAATCCTAAACATAGATTTGCTTTATTAATATTAGGATTTTTATTATTTAAATTTATTACAGCAGTTTTTATTCCACTAAAAGAAAAATCTAGATTATCAAGGTGTGTTATAGGTAATATTATTGGTTCTTTTCCTTCCTTTGCTAGCTTATCTACTTTAGGTCCTCCTGGATATCCGAAGTCCTACTACTCTAGCTACCTTATCAAAGGCTTCTCCTATAGCATCGTCTCTAGTTTTTCCTAGAACTTCAAACTTAGTATATTCTTTTACATAAACAATTTGTGTATTTCCTCCTGACATCATTAAACATAAAAACGGTGGTTTTAAATCTTTATGAGAAATATAATTTGCTGCTATATGTCCTTCTATGTGGTTAACGCCTATTAATGTTTTTCCTGTTGCAAAACTTAGACCTTTAGCGTAAGAAACTCCTACAAGTAAAGCACCTACAAGTCCTGGTCCGTATGTTGTAGTTATGGCATCAACGTCTTCTATTCTTAAATTTGCTTCTTTTAAGGCTTCTTCCATTACTCCTGCTATAACTTCTACATGGCATCTTGATGCTATTTCTGGAACAACTCCTCCATATTCAGTATGTATTTTAATTTGAGAATTTATAACATTAGAAAGAACTTCTCTACCGTTTTTTACAACTGATACAGAAGTTTCATCACAACTTGATTCAATTCCTAATATGTATATATCTTTCATTTTTATCTCTTTTCTTATAAGTATATTAAATTCTGTAAGAGCAGGCATGGAAACCTGCTCCCTACATTTTATTTAGCCATATCGTTATTAATTTATATAAATATCGAAAATATTAACCCTACTAAATAGAATATTCCTTTTTGTATCCAATTTATAACTGGACTTACAATGTAACTTAAAATATTTGTAATCCATAATAGTAAAAATATAAAGTAAATCATTGATTCATTTTTAGAAATCCATCTTTGAGCTTTATATGGTAATACTCTTAAAAATATTTTTGAACCGTCTAATGGTGGAATTGGTATTAGATTAAAAACACCAAGTCCTATATTTACTATAATAGCATAATATACTGTTAGAGCTATTAAAGACATAAAACTCATTCCTTGTATTGTTGAAGATAAGAACATTTCTAATACTACTGCTGGATTAGTTAAATAAATTATATAAAATACTATTGTAAATATTACTGCTAAAATGAAATTCATAACTGGTCCTGCTAAAGAAACTATAGCCTCACCTGCTTCTTTTGATTTTGTAGAAAAATTATTAGGATTTATTTGTACTGGCTTTCCCCAGCCTATATGAGCAAAAATCAAAAGAAATATTCCAACAGGATCTAGGTGTGCACTTGGATTTAGTGTTAATCTTCCTTGATTTCTTGGTGTACTATCTCCTAGTCTCTCAGCTGCAAAAGCATGTGCAAATTCATGGAATGAAATTGCTATTATTACTCCTGGTAGCGTTAATATTGTAATCAATATATTATAACTTCCCATTGTCAAAACTGTAGAAATTAATAATACTCCAATTATAATAAATAGAGTTTTTCTATCAAAATTAAAACCAAACATATAAATTCCTTTCTTTATTTACATTCTTTTGTATTTTTAATTTGTTTACATGTTAAAATCTTTTATAATCTATTGTTTATGCCAAAGGTTTCATAGTTGGGAAAAGAAGTACATCCCTTATAGATGCTGAATCTGTTAAAAGCATTACTAATCTATCTATTCCTATTCCTAATCCTCCTGTTGGTGGTAAACCTATTTCTAATGCTTGTATATAATCTTCATCCATCATTCCTGCTTCTTCGTCCCCAGCTTCTTTAGCTTCAACTTGTTTCTTGAATCTTTCATACTGGTCTATAGGATCATTTAGCTCTGAAAAAGCATTTCCGTATTCTCTTCCACCAATAAATACTTCGAATCTTTCTGTCATTTTCTTATTATTCGGACATTTTTTAGCTAGTGGTGAAATCTCAACTGGATACTCATATATAAAAGTTGGTTGTATTAATGTTTTTTCTACATATTCATCGAAAAATAAGCTTATTACATCTCCTCTAGTTTCTTTACTTGAATCTGGAATTTCTATTCCTTTCTCTCTTGCTAGAGAAACTGCTTCTTCATCAGATTTAATTTCATTAAAATCAATTCCACAAGCTTCTTTTATTGAATCTATCATTGTTATTCTTTTCCATCCAGGAGTTAAGTCTATTTCTTGTCCTTGATAATTTATTATTGTTGTTCCTAATACTTTTTTAGCTGTATCTGAGAATATTTTTTCAGTTATATCCATCATATCATGAAAATCTTGATATGATGCATAAAGTTCAAGCATTGTAAATTCAGGATTATGTCTTATATCCATTCCCTCATTTCTAAATACTCTACCTATTTCATAAACTTTGTTAAAACCACCTACTATTAATCTTTTTAAGTTTAACTCTAATGCAATTCTTAAATACATACTAATATCTAATGAATTGTGATGAGTGATAAATGGTCTAGCAGTAGCTCCTCCTGATATAGTATTAAGTACTGGAGTTTCGACTTCTAAAAAACCTTCATCTTCTAAAATTCTTCTGATATTACTTATTATTTTACTTCTTGTTTCAAATGTCTTTTTTACTTCTGGATTTACTATTAAATCAGTATATCTTTGTCTGTATCTTAAGTCTGGGTCTTTTAAACCATGAAATTTTTCTGGAAGTGGTCTTAATGATTTACTAAGCAAAGTAACTTCTTTTGCATGAACAG
>CAYOBB010000095.1:0-4013 GCA_964402195.1 uncultured Clostridium sp.
TGATATATTTAGCTATTTGATGGTAAATATCGCTTATTATTTTCCTGTATTTATACTTTTTCTACGCATTCCAAACTGCTTTCTTAAGCAATTTAAATTTTCATTATATTTCTTATGCTTATAAATTTATTGTATTAAATTCTATATCACTGTCCTCTAGTATTTTCTTTTCTCTATTTGAACATGATAAAATAAATATTTGATTATCATAATTCTCATATAAATACAGTATCACATTTTTCAATCTATTATCATCAAAATAAGCAAAGCTTTCATCTAGTAATATTGGCATTTTTTCATTAGTTATTTTTTTGGCTGCACTAATTCTTAAAGCTAAATAAATTAAATCAATTGTTCCTGTACTTAATTTATTTATCACTATATATTTCCCATTTTCTATTTCTATCATTATCTCATTATTATTGTCTAAATAAATATTTCTATATTTATTGTTTGTAACTTTAGCTAAAATATTCCTTAATTCTTGTATAAATCCTGGCGTAATATTTTCTTTTATCTCATCGTATGAAAATGTTATTTCTTCTTTAACCAATTCATAAATCTTATTTAAATTATTTAACTCTATTCTTTGACTTTTAAATGAATTTATTTTTTCTTCTATTTCTATTAATTTTTCTAAGTTTTTCTCTACTAATTCATTTTCTATTTCTGTTTGTTTTTTTTCAATCTTATAATCTGCAACTTCTCTTTCCTTTTCATCTATGTATTCCACAATTTTTTCATATCTTAGGGATAAAATCTCCTTAATTGTTTCATTTTTTATTTTGTTTTTAAAGTCTTTATATATATTTTTTTCTTTCTCTTTTATATAATCTTCTATTTTTTTATTTTCTTCTTTTAAACTTTTCTCTTTATTTTGTAGAGCATCATATAATACTTTTATTTCTTTGTTATTTTTATATTTTATTTTTTTATTCTTCTTCAAATTTATTAAAAGAAAGATTATGGGTATTATTTCTAAAGATAAAATTATATTCTTTTTTATAAAAATTGCTATTAGTAATATTGTCATAAATATTACTAAAGGTAAAATAAATTTATGTTTATTTTTTTTTGACTTTTCTTCACTTTTATTTTCTTTTTTTATTTTAATATTAATTTCTTCTATTTCTTTATCTAAATAATTGATTTTTGCTTTTTTTATCTCTAATTTTTCTATTTCTTTTTTTTGTCGTCTTAGTAAGTCTAATATATTTTTATTTTCTATTATATCACTTTCTATTAACTCTTTATTTTTGTTTATATTATATTTCTGTTTTTCATATATTTCCAACTCTTTTCTTTCTACTTCTAAATGTTTTAATTCTTCATCTATAATATTTATTGGTCTACCGCTACTTCTATCATTACCTATTTCTTCTAATTGTTTTTTATTTAATTTTTCAATGGATTTTTTATATGATACAGTTTCATTTCCAGTTGTTATTATATTACTAAGTTTTTGTATAATATTATTTTTCATATTTTTGTCTAATTTTATTTCTTCCTGTTCTACTGCACTTGTTGAAAAAAAGTTTTCTTCTCTTACTCCTATTTGTTCTATAAAAAATAAGTTTTCTTTATTTTTATCAATTGTAAATTTTTTTGTTATATCTTCTTTTTTATTATTGTAGATTATAGGAGACTTTTTCTTAAATTCTCTAAAAACTTCATAATTCTCGCTATTATCTAAACAATATTCTATTTTTCCAGAATATTCTTCATTATTCCATGGTTTGTATTTTTCAAAATCAGATATTAATTTCCCATTTTTGTTTCTTGATACTCCATAAAACATAGCTATTATAAATTTTAATAGTGTTGTCTTTCCAGATTCGTTTTCACCTTCTATTAAATTTATTCTATCTCTAAATTCTATCTCTTTGTTTTTTAATTTTCCAAATCCGTTTATTTTAATTTTTTTTATTTTCATTTAAATCTCCTTATTAGTTTTTACTGTTTGATGTTCTATTTGTTTTTATCTTAAAGTTTCTAATCCAAGTTCTATAGCTTTTTCAATTTCAGATTCTTCTAAACCTTCTTCTTTTCCTCTTTCTATTATTCTTCTTACAAAAATTCCTCTAATATTATTTTCCTTTTTTATTTCTTCTATGTTATAAGATATACTTGTATTATTTTTGATTTTTATTATATTATTATTTTTTTCTATTAGCTTAAGTATTTCTTTCGTATTTATCTGCATTTTTCTATATCCTGTTAATATTATTTTATATAGGTTTTCTTCCTTTAAAGATAACATATTTATTTTTTCTATTATTTCTTCATTAGATAAAATTTCAGTTACATCTATTTCGATTTCTTGATATTCTCTTTCATCTAATTTTATAAATTCTATCTCTACTTTTCCTTTTTTTATTTCTCCTGTTATCATTCCATGAGTTCCTAATTCATCAAATCCCATACTGATTGGAGAACCTGGATATACTATTCTTCCTTTTTCTTCACCATTGTCATATCTCTTATGTATATGACCTAGTGCAATATAATCAAATCCAATATTTTTTAGTTTTTTATATGATAATGGATTATATTGTTTATAATCGTCATTTCCGCCATCTAAACTGCCATGAACAATTAGTATGTTTGTTTTATTTTTTTCATCTAGTACTATATTTTCTATTTCTGAATTATGACAATAAAAATCAGAAAATCCATATCCATATATATTTGTTTCCTCATTTATTTCTATTTTCTCTATTTCATCTTTAAAAATATATACATTTTCACTCCAATCAAATGTATTATAAAATGAGTTTTTAAGGTATGGATCATGGTTTCCTGGGCTAATAAATATTTTAGTATTAGGAATTTCTTTAAATAGTTCATCTATATATTTTATTGTTGATTTTCTTATAAATTTTTGTTCATATAGGTCTCCTGATATTAGTAAAAGCTGTACTTCATTCTCTCTGCAATATTCTATTACATTTTTTAGTATCTTTCTTTGTTCTAATCGTCTTTTACTTGAAAGGTTATTAATATTAGTTAAACTATCAAATTCAGTGTCAAAGTGCATATCTGCTATGTGTACAAATTTCATATTTATCTCCTTTTACGGGCAGGCATGGAAACCTGCCCCTACTTTTTTTTATTTTTGTTTTATTTTGCAAGCGGACGCAAGTCCCGCCCCTACATCATTTAAAATTTATTTATCTTTTTATTTTTTCTTTGGCAGACAGAGACGTCTGCCCCTACATGATTTGCATTCCGTTTTTTTATTTTTAATGTAGATTTTTTTCACGGACGTGCTAATAGCCCGCCCTTACGGCGTTTAAGATTTCTTTATTTTCTATACAATAAAATAAAGAAGGTTTTTATACCTTCTTTATATCATATTTATTTATTTTTAGTCAACAGTTTTAAAACAAATGTTTTTAATTTTCATCATCATCATCTAACGATCCAAATAATTCATCAAATTTTGCTTCTAATTCTTTTTGAATATCTGTTAATTTTTGTTTATCTTCTTCTCTTGGAATTGCTGAAGTTTCTACTGTTTCTTCCTCGTTTGTAAATAAATCATCTAGACTCTCAATTTTTGTATTTTCTTTTTTCTCATCTGTTTCTTCTACATATGGATTATATGGATTATATTTTCTCCATTTTCCTCTATCAGGCATTTCTCTATCATTATGATCTGCAGGATACTGTCTTATCATTTTTTCTGTTGGATATTTGAAATAATAATATTTATTTGCCTTTATTGGCTTTATTCCTTTTTCATAAATAATGCATTCATCATTGTCTAGTCTTCTTAATTCATCTGGCGTTAGCAGCGCTCTTCCCATATTTTGTTCAGATACACTTTTTCCTTGCTTCCAATCAGATCTATCTTTATTTACAGATTCACTTTCTCTATATATTGTTTTTTCTCCTAATGCTTTAGAAAAATATTCTACTGTTTTTTGGGAGTTACTTCCTAAGAATACGTGCGTATCGCAGTTACCCATAATTGTTTCATGTGTTTTTTCATATACTGCTTCTAATTGGTC
>CAYOBB010000096.1:0-4001 GCA_964402195.1 uncultured Clostridium sp.
ATGCAGTAGCTGAAAATTTACTAGTAAAAGAGACTATTTCTGGAGAAGAATTTGAAGAATTTTTTAGAAGATAAATTAGAAAAAGAGAATCGTTCTAATTTGCAGAGAAAATGTATTGGTGGGGATTGCTCCGCCCACAAACATGTAAAAAAAATGTTGTTTTGCGGGCCGACCAAGGCCGACCCTACAATGTTTGCAATTAATTAATAGTCAGTATTCTTTATTTAGCCCTAAAAATTGTAAAAAAATTAATAAAACCCTTGCAATTGGATAAAATAGGTAGTATAATAATTAAAGCAAAATAGTTAATCAGAAGAGTGGAAGCAAATTCCACTCTTTAATCATATAAGAGAAAAGAGGATTGTTTTGGCAAAAGAAAATATTGAAACAAAAATTGAAAATCTTATAGAAAATATTATTAATGACTTAGGTTATGATTTGTATGATGTTGAATATGTTAAAGAAGGAAAGGATTATTATTTGAGGATTTTCATAGATAGTCCAAAGGGAATTTCTATTGATGATTGTGAAAATGTAAATAATGCAATAGATAAGGTACTTGATGATGCGGATTTAATAAAAGAACAATATTTTCTAGAGGTTTCTTCTACAGGTTTGGAAAGAAATTTAAGAAAAGATAAACATTTTATTTTAAATATTGGAAATAAAATAGAAATTAAATTATATGAAAAAGTTCAAAATACAAAAGTACTTCAGGGAATTTTGAAAGATTTTAATGATGAAAAAGTACATTTAAAGATTGATAAAGATATAATTATTACTATTGATAAAAATAATATTGCAATGGCAAGAACTATATATGATTGGAATTTGAATAAGGAGGATTAGAAATGAAAGCAATTGATGTTAAAGAATTAGTAATAGCAATGGAGGAATTAGAAAAAGAAAGAGGAATTAATAAAGACTATTTGATAGAGTCTTTAGAAACTGCACTAGTTACAGCTTATAAAAAAAATTTTGATGCTGCTGATAATGTAAAGGTTACTATAGATAAAGAAAGTGGTGAAACTCATGTGTACGCTACTAAAACAGTAGTAGAGACTGTAGAGAATAGTCTTCTTGAGATTAGTTTAGAAGAAGCAAAAAAGATAAGTAAGAAATATGAGCTAGGTGATAGTGTTGATGAAGAGATAATTCCTAAGGATTTTGGAAGAATTGCAGCTCAAACTGCTAAACAAGTAGTAGTTCAAAAAATAAGAGAAGCTGAAAGAAATATTATCTTTAATGAATACAGTGATAAAAAAGGTGAGATAGTTTCTGGAATTGTTCAAAAGGCTGATGGAAATGCGGTCGTTTTGGATTTAGGAAGATTAGAAGGAATTATGCCTTTAAAAGAACAAGTTCCTACTGAAAAGTATAGAGTTAATGAGAAAAATAGAGGTTATGTTATAGATGTTGAAAAGGGAATGAAAGGAAATCCACAAGCTATTGTTTCTAGAAGTCATCCAGATTTTGTTAGAAAATTATTTGAATTTGAAATTCCAGAAATTTATGAAGGATTAATAGAGATAAAGAACATTTCAAGAGATGCTGGAAGTAGAAGTAAAGTCGCTGTATATTCTACAAATGAGAATATTGATCCAGTAGGTTCTTGTGTAGGACAAAAAGGTGTTAGAATTCAAAATATTATTAATGAATTAAATGGTGAGAAAATTGATGTTATAGAGTGGAACGAAGATCCTTCTATATTTATTTCATCAGCATTATTACCAGCTCAGGTATTAGCTGTTGATGTAAAAGAAGATGAAAAATTTGCACAAGTTATTGTTAATGATGATCAATTATCTTTAGCAATAGGTAAATCTGGGCAAAATGCAAGACTTGCAGCTAGACTTACAAATTGGAAAATCGATATTAAGAGCGAATCACAATTTAGAAAAATGCTAGAAGAAATGCAAGAAGAAAATAAATCAGAAGATGAGCAAGGAGAGTAGATAATTTTGAAAAAAGTGCCTGAAAGAAGATGTGTTGTTTGTTACGAGTCAAAGCCTAAAAAAGATTTAATAAGGATTGTTAAACCAAAAGAAGAAAAGGTATCAGTTGATTTAACTGGTAAAAAATCGGGTAGAGGTGCATATATTTGTAATTCCTTAGAGTGTTTAGAAAAAGCGATAAAAACAAATAAACTATCAAAAACTTTTGATACAGTAGTTGATAAAAAAATTTATGAAGAATTGAGGGATGTTATTGTCAGTAGTGCAGAATAAAATAAATGGACTTCTGGGACTTGCGAATAAGGCTGGTAAAATACTTTGTGGTTCAGATGCAGTAGAAGAAGCTATTTATAAGAAGAAGATAAAACTGGTGTTAATTGCAGAAGATTCATCTGATAAAACTAGATTTAAGTTTTTAAATATTTGTTTAAAAAATAATGTAAAGTCTATACTCTATGGAACAATACAAGAAAACAGTAAAGCAATAGGAAAATTAAATAAAGCAATTATAGCGATAAAGGATAAAAATTTTGCAGATGCTATTTTAAAGAAAATTTATGGGGGTGATACTATTGGTTAAAATAAAAATTCATGAACTTGCAAAAAAATTGGGAGTAACTAATAAAGAGGTAATTGAAAAAGCCAAGATACTAGGTATTGAAGTTAAAAGCCATTTAAGTGCAATCTCAGAAAAAGATGCTGAAAATATAACAAAGTCAATAAGTAAAAATGGTAAAGAAAAGAATGTTACTCAAAAGAAAGAAATGGTATCCGAACCTGTTATAATAAGAAGGGCTGTTATTATAGAAGATGATGATAAGCCAAAAGAGACAGAAAAGAACAAATCGGATGTTGGCTTTGTAGAAAAGAATAAAAGAAATAAGGATTATAATATTGTATATAGAAATAAGCAAACAAAGCCTATGTCTGTTGCAGAACTTTTTGGAATTCAATCTAAAGAAGAGAAAAAGGAAGTAAAGAAAGAACTTCCTGTAGAAGAAAAGAAAATTGTAAGTGAAAAAAATATATCAGAAAAGAAAGAGCAAGAAAAGAAGAGTAATAAAATGGAAAATACTAACTTAAAAACTAATGTAGAAAACAATTATAATAAAAATAGAAACAATAATTATCAGAGAAATAATCAAAATCGTTCTAATAATTATAACCAAACTAGAAATAATAATTTTAATAGAAATAATAACAATAATAATTTTTCTAGAAATAGATATAACAGTAATAATGGTAATAAAAAACTAGATAATAAGGGTATAGATAAGAATATTAAAAATATTATGTCAGAATTGGTTGAAAAAGAAAATGTGCGAGAGTATGCTAATAAGGCTATAGACAAACAAAAAAGTAATCGTAATTTTAATGATGATAATAAGTCTAAGAAATCTAAGAGAAAAGGAAAAAGCGATGATTTTAGTTCAACTAAATTAAGAAATTTAAAACAAGAGAGTAGACTTTCAAATGTTGATATGTTAGACTATTATGATTTAAGTACTCAAAGAGGAAGAAGAAGCGAGAAGAAGGGAAAACAAGAAAATAGAAATAAACAAAAAATATTTAAACTTACAGAAATTACAATTCCTAAAGTTATTACGGTAAAAGATTTAGCCTCTGAGATGAAAATTACTAGTGGAGATGTTATAAAGAAGTTATTAAGTTTAGGAGTAATGGCAACTATAAATCAAGAAATAGATTTTGATATTGCATATTTAGTTGCTTCCGAATATGGTATCACTGCTATTAAGAAAGATATAAAGACAGAGGAAGAAATTTTATTTGATGAGAGTGAAGATAGACAAGAAGATTTAATTAATAGACCTCCAGTTATTGTTGTTATGGGACACGTAGATCATGGAAAAACATCTCTTTTAGATGCTATTCGTTCTACTAATGTTATAGAGGGTGAATCTGGTGGTATTACTCAAGCAATTGGGGCATATAAAGTTGAGATAAATGGTAGAGAAATTACATTTTTAGATACGCCGGGACATGAAGCGTTTACTAGTATGAGAGCTAGAGGTGCTCAAATAACTG
>CAYOBB010000097.1:0-3980 GCA_964402195.1 uncultured Clostridium sp.
TTTCTATACTATTTTTACTTTTCTTTTCTATATCCTCAGAAGTAGTCCATTCTAAAAGCTTTTTTCTTTTTCTTAGCCTATATAACGTTTTAATTATTGCTGATATGGAATTATATGCTATTGTCGGAAGAAAAGTTATCTCTAAGACTGCTCTTAATAAACATCCTCTTATTCCAGTTATTTCATTATTAAATTTCTTATCTGCATATATTGCACCTTCTATAGTACTTTCCTTAAAAACAATATAATTTACTGTTTCTATAATACTCATAATTAACATTGATATTAAACTTATAAGCATAATTGGAACATTATCTAAAATAACAGCTATAAAAAGCACTAATAATTCTGTAGGTTGTACTAAACTTCTTCTTAAATTATCAAAGATTTTAAATTTACTCATTGGAGAAAATTTTTTATTAAACATCCAAGATGCAATTTGCCAATCTCCTCTAATCCATCTATTCTCTCTTTCTACATATGATAAAAATTTACTAGGATATCCATCAAATACTACAACATCATTTAAAAGTCCACATCTTAAATAACAACCTTCTAGTAAATCATGACTTAGAACTCTATTTTCTGGAATTTCTTTTCTTAATAATTTATCATATACTTCAACATCATAAATTCCCTTACCTGTAAATATTCCATCTCCAAATCCATCTTGGTAAACATTTGATATTGCATTTGTATAAAAATCAATTCCAGGAAGTCCAGAAAATATCTTGCAAAACATACTATCGTTACAATTTAGTAAATCTATTCCTACTCTAGGTTGCATAAGTGCATATCCTTTTACTACAACTCCATTTTTTATTATTGGTTTATTTAATGGATGAGCCATAGCTCCTACTAATTCTTCTGCAGATTCTAGTACTAAATTTGTATCTGCATCTAGAGTTATTATATATTTTACCTTTTTAGAGAAATTCGTATCTTTTAATGTATTTGCAATAAAATGACCATCTTCTTTTCTTAAAATATAATCATTAAATTGATTAAGTAGTCCCCTTTTTCTTTCCCATCCTAAATACTTACTCTCTCCTTCATGCCAAACTCTTTTCCTGTATAAAAAATGAAATATATTTTTATTTTCATACTTTTCATTTAATTTATTTATCTCTTCTAACCCATATTTTATAATTTCGCTATCTATATCTTCCATTTCTTTTTGTGATGTTGTACAATCACCTAAAATTGCGAAATACAAATTCTCACTTTTATTTGCTATATAATATACTTCTAATTTCTTAATCAATTCATCTATCTTTTCCGTACTACTAAGTATTGTAGGTATTACTACAAAAGTAGAATTTTCTTCTGTAATACTAGCTTCGAAATTAATTTTGGGAATCATCTTCGGTTTAATTACTTTTCCTATTATATAATTTATTAACCTAATATATATTTCGGAAATTGGTATTATGATACTTATAAAAACTACTATTTTTATAACATAACTATAATTTAAATTTATAGAAATTAGTAAATCTATTAGTATTGGTATTAAAATATTAGAAACAATATATATTCTTGATTTTGTTTTATTATTTAATTTAAATTTTTTCTTTCCAGTTAAAATATATAGAAGCTCTTCTTTTCCATCATCTATTAAATAATATCCTATATGTGCTTTTCTTTCATTCTCTTTTGAACCTTCATATCTTCTTGCTAAATCTAAAACTTTTTCTGCAATATATATTTCAGAAATCTTCGTTTTTTCTGATATTTTCTTTATACTATTTCTATAGTAATTTTTCGATTCATGAGTCATTTTTTGAAATACACCAGAAGGATCTGACATTAAAATTTCTTCTGTTTTATTTATTCTTTCAAATATCTCTTGAAAATTAATTCTATTTATATTTTTTATACTTCTTATACAATTTCCTACACTTAACTTTAAAGTTGCTATATAAAAATGTTCTTTTCTAACAACCTCTGATACTGTTGTTCCCATCATTTTAACTTGTTCTTCTAAAACATCAATATATTTACTTCCCTTTTTTCCCGTTCTTCTTAATTTATATAACATGTACTCAATAAAAGGATATTTAAGTTCTCTATACGAAAAGACCTTATCTTCTTTTATCTTTTTTTGAAATACTAAATCTTTCTTATCTTTATTTTCTACTAATCTTTCAAAAATATTTTCTACCTTATATTTCTGAATTTGGACATCAAAAATTCTCTCGCAAATCTCTCTTATGTTTTGTATCAAAGCAATTTGCATGAAAATTCCTATATTCCAAATTTCTTCCATGCTTAATATTTTTCTATTTTGGTAACTTACAAGAGTTTCCTCTAATATTTCTTCTGTTATTTTAAAATCAGTAAAACCAACAATCTCACTTGCTAGCACATAAATTCTAGCAAATCCTTCATATCTACCAGATGATATCCCAATTAATTTTTTATATTTCTTTAATGGTAATTCTTTTTCTATATTTCTAACACTTTCTTCTATAATATAAAAATTATCTAAAATCCACTCCCCTGCAGAATGAATCTTTATTCCTAATTTTAAATGTTTATTTAATAATTCATATGTTTTAGTTATAAACTCAAAATTTTCCTTCATTTGAATAATAGGATAAGTATCTGGGGAAGAATAACTCTGAAGCGTATGTTCAGAGCCTATTTTCTCCATATATTCTTTTAATTGATTTCTTTCAAGAATTGCTCCTTTTATACTTAAATTTCTATAAACTCTCACCTTTTCTTAGCTCCTTACAATTTGCTATTTAAAGGTATTTTTGCCAAAAAAAGAATATATATACATTATTTTAATGCAAAAAAATACAGGTATATATTTTTACCTGTATTTTTCTTATATTTAAATTAATCATTATTGCCACTTAAGAATTGGAAAACTGTTTTCTTCTAAAAATAAAAATATTGTCTTATATATAATTAATATTTCTTATTTAATCTTGAAACTCCCATACATCTCCTTCCTTAGTTGCTTGGATATTAGATTTTAGACAAACTAACGGACGGAAGCCAGTAGCATTATAGTCATAGTTGCCGTGACCATACAGAGAACCATCGTAACCCACATAGAACATATTGCCCTCGTTAAGAGCACCCGGCGAAGCCAACCACATTGCATATGCTTTTGTACGATTGGTTTTTACATATAAATCATCTGTAGCATCTAATGCGTTTCTTATCCAATAAACCCATTCGTTTGAATTATTTAATTTTACCTCATATCCGTATCCATTTTTTCCTACTCTATACTCTATTTGTGGTGTATGTTTTTCATTATATGAACTGCAGAACATATCTAACGTTGGCCCACCTACTGCATATTCCGCTTTGTCATTTGCATAGCTATTCCATGCATTTGTATCTAATATATATGCTATTGCTCTCATATTTCTATAAGTACTATCTCCATAACTGTTTAGATAGCTTAACCATTTTCTAAGTCTACTATCTATATCTTCTGCTCCATTATAATCTTCATATACATTATCCATTGATAATTGGTAATTATCTCCTACTCCATTCCCTTCGTCATTTATATATAATTCAGTTCCTTCTTTACCTACTGGTGCATCATCAAAATGTATATAATCATCTGCTATTATATATACGTTTTCTCCATCATTATAGAATATTCTCCAATCATTAGTGCTGTCTCCATCTTTATTTATATCTATTCCACAATCATATTTTATTTTGTCTCCATAGTTTTCTGAAGTAATTTGTCCTGTTAAACTTTTTCCTTCATATACTTTTCCTTCTTTCGATATTGTATATGTCTTTCCATTTTGATCTATTATAGCAGGCAGACTTGAAATATTTGTTCCTAATTCTGAATTTATTTTTTCTACATCATAGCCATCTACTCCATATGCTCCTGCTACTGCTAATTCTATTTTTTCTTTTGTTTCTGCTTCTTCTGTTTCTTTTTTTGCTTCTTTTGCTCTTGTTAAGATTCCATTGTCTCCTACTATCATTGCTAT
>CAYOBB010000098.1:0-1798 GCA_964402195.1 uncultured Clostridium sp.
ATGGAGATTTATCAAGCAATTATTTTAGGTGTAGTCCAAGGGTTAACAGAATTGTTACCAATATCTAGTTCTGCCCACTTATACTTAATTCCAGAGTTTTTCTTTAAATGGAATATACCAGAATCATTTGATATTGCTTTGCATTTTGGAACATTAATGGCTATATGTATATTCTTTTTTAAAGATTGGCTCGATTTATTTAAAGGAGCTTTTGAAAAAGTAGTACATAAAAAAGATTCTTCGGAATCTAAAATATTTTTTTATATAGTGGCAGCAACAATACCAGCAGGAATTATAGGATTGATATTTGATAAGTTTTTTGAAGAATATTTAAGACATCCACTAATTATAGCTACAGCTTTAATAATAATGGGTATATTATTATATATTATAGATAAAAATTCAAAATCAGATACTTCTTATGAAAATATGTCATTTAAACAAGCTTTTCTAATAGGTATATCACAAGTAATGGCATTTATTCCAGGTGTGTCTAGATCTGGAGCTACAATTACAGTAGGAAGGCTACTACATGTTGATAGAGAAAGTGTTGCTAAATATACATTTTTATTATCTACACCAATTGTATTTGCAGCTACGATATTTAAACTGGCTGTATTTGAATTTTCTGTCGAATTTGTAATTGGAGTTATAACTAGTTTTATAGTAGGGTTAATTGTAATTAAATTTTTATTAGATTACTTAAAAAAAGGAAGTTTCAAGATATTTGCAATTTATAGAGTAATAATAGGATTGATTGTTATCGGAATATATTTCATAAGAACATTTTAAATATTGCAAGAAAGGTAAGGGCAGGTTTTCATGCCTGCCTGAAAGAAAAAAATCAAATATAATATAAACATCGTAAGAACAGACTTGTCTTAAGTCCAAAGAAATATATTTATAGGAGAAAGTTAAAGTGGAGATATTAGATGGAAAAGCTACTGCAAAAAAAATCAGACAAAATTTAAAAGAAGAAGTAGAAGAATTAAATAAAAAAGGAATACTACCAAAACTTGCTGTAATAATGGTAGGAGATAATCCTGCTTCAAAAATTTATGTAAGAAATAAAAGTAGAGCTTGTGAAGAAGTTGGAGTAGAGTTTGAAGAATATTTACTAAATGAAGATATAACACAAGAAGAATTATTAAATTTAATAAATTCTTTAAATAATAAAAAAGATATACATGGAATATTACTTCAAAGCCCTATACCAAATCACTTAGACATAAATGAAGCATTTCAGAGAATTGATGAGAAAAAAGATGTAGATGGATTTAATCCTATAAATGTTGGTAAACTGACTTTAGGACAAGATTGCTTTATTTCATGTACACCTTTTGGAGTTATAAAATTACTAGAAGAATATAAAATAGATATAGAAGGAAAAAATGCTGTAATATTAGGTAGAAGTAACATTGTAGGAAAACCAATGATACAATGTTTGTTAAATGAAAATGCAACAGTTACAGTATGTCATTCTAGAACAAAAAATATAGAAAATATTACAAAACAAGCTGATATAATTATAACAGCTATAGGAAAAGCGGAATTTCTAAAAGCTGATATGGTGAAAGATGGTGTAATAGTTGTTGATGTAGGCATAAATAGGACAGAAGATGGAAAAATAAAAGGCGATGTAGATTTTGAAAATGTAAGTAAAAAAGCTAGTTTTATTTCACCAGTTCCAGGAGGAGTTGGACCAATGACAATAGCTATGCTTATGAATAATGTAGTTAAAGCAGCTAAAAATATGTTTTAATTAATCTACCAATAAACTTTAATATGTTGTTTTCTT
>CAYOBB010000098.1:1898-3902 GCA_964402195.1 uncultured Clostridium sp.
GTCACTATGAAAATAACATATTAAAGTTTAAAAATATAATGTAGTTATCATAATTATGAATATATAAATATTGGGGGCTAATTTCTAGGAGGTTTTAATGAAAGATTTAAAATACTGGATTTGGCTCTCAATTTTAAATTTGAGGACAATTGAAAAAATATTATTAATAGAAAAATATAAAAACCCTAAAAATATTTTTAAGTTAAAAGAAGATGACTTAGAGGAAATGCCAAAATTAATTATATCAGAAATATTAGATGAGAATAAAAGAAATATATTAGAAGAAAAAATGCAAATAATAAAAAGAGAAAAAATAGAAGTGATTAATGTTTTTGATAAGAGATATCCCAAAAGACTAAAGAATATATATGATTTTCCAATTGTTTTATACGCTAAAGGAAACTTAGAACTATTAAATTACAATCATACAGTAGCTATTGTTGGGTGTAGAGACTGTTCAAACTATGGAAAAGAAGTATCATATAAATTATCATATAATTTATCAAAAAAGAATATTGTTATAGTTAGTGGCATGGCAAGGGGGATTGATGCATTTTCACATTTAGGAGCAATTAATTCAAATAAAAACACAATAGCAGTATTAGGCTCTGGAATTGATTATATATATCCATTAGAAAATAAAAAGTTATATGAAAGGATATTATCGGAAGGAGGTCTTATAATTTCTGAATATACTGTTCGGAATAAGACCAGAGAAAAATTTTTTTCCTATGAGAAATAGGATAATAAGTGGACTTTCAGATGTAACTATAGTAGTTGAAGCTAAAGAAAGAAGCGGTAGTTTAATAACTGCAGACTTAGCACTAGAACAAGGAAAAGAAGTATTAGTTGTGCCAGGAAATATAACAAGTAAGAATTCAGAAGGAACAAATAATTTAATAAAAGAAGGAGCATCTATTGTAACAACTACAGAAGACGTATTAAATATTTTTAGAAAATATATGTAGCTCTCTCTTGAGTTTATCTAAAGCAAATGATAAAATAAAAATATAGACTAAAAGAAAGAAGGGAATTTTTAGTGAATATATTAACAGTAGGTGATTTAGTAGGAAATGTTGGATTAAAAAAGTTACAAAAAGAATTGCAAAAAATAAAAGAAGATTATAATATAGATTTTGTCATTGTAAATGCTGAAAATGTAGCGGAAGGTATGGGAATAACTGAAAGATCATTTAACATACTATTAGATTTAAATGTTGATGTAATTACGATGGGAAATCATACATGGGGAAAGAAAGATATATTTAAGTTTATTGACCATGAAAAATTAATAAGACCAGCAAATTATCCAAGAAATAACCCTGGAAAAGGATATTCAATATATAAATGTAAAGATAAAAAAATTGCTGTAATTAATTTAATAGGAAGAGCGACAATGAATGTATTATCAGAAAATCCATTTATAGAGGCAGAATCAATAGTAAATAAAATAAAAAATGAGGTCGATATAATAATAATTGATTTTCATGCTGAGGCTACAGCAGAGAAAATAGCAATGGGATATTTTTTAGATGGTAAAATTACAATTTTATTTGGAACTCATACTCATGTACAAACAGCTGACGAAACTATATTAGAAAATGGTACAGCATATATAACAGATATAGGAATGACTGGACCTAAAGATTCTGTAATAGGGATGGATAAAGAAGCGTCAATAAAAAGATTTTTAACATCTTTGCCAGAAAGGTATAAAATAGCAGAAGGAGAAGCAAAACTAAATGCATGTGTTTTTGATATAAATGACGATACATGTAAGGTAGAGAGAGTTACAAGAATAAACAAGTAGAAAATGTCGAAATATCAAGAAAACAGACGAACGATTCTTCCATTTTATTCCAAAATATACTAGACTTTATTCTTAAAATATTATATAACAATAAATGTTGATAATACAAAATAAAAAAATAGGAGGCAAAAAATGGAAGTTTTAAAAATTTCATCAAAATCAAATCCAAATTCAGTAGCAGGAGCAATAGCTGG
>CAYOBB010000099.1:0-3864 GCA_964402195.1 uncultured Clostridium sp.
ATACTTTAAGATATAGTATGATTCCATCTTTATATAAAATATATGAATATAATAAGGCTAGAGGAGAAAAGGATATTTCTATTTTTGAAATAGGAAAAGGTTTTTATAAAAAAGGTGAAGAATATGGAGAAAACCAAAAGATTTGTAGCTTAATGAGTGGAGAGTATTATTTAGGAATTAATAATAGTAAAAATGTTGATTTCTATATTATTAAAGGTGTTATAGAAGAGTTATTAGATTATTTGGGATATGCTAATAGATATAGTTTTATAATAAAAAATGAGTTACCTAAAGAATTTCATCCTTATCAAACTGCTGAAATTTCAGTGAATAATGATATTGTGGGAATAGTAGGAAAAATCAATCCAGAGATTTCAAAAGAAGATGTATTTGCATTTGAAATTAATTTAGATAAGCTATTAGCTAAAAAAGTTGGAAAGATGAAATATAAAGAAATTTCTAAATTTCCTAGTATAAAAAAGGATTTAAGTTTATTAGTAGATAAAAATATTGAATCAGAGAAAATTTTAAAAGTAATAAACAAAGCTGCAGGAAGTTTGTTAATAGATAGTAAGGTTTTTGATGTTTATACAGGAAAAGGTATAGATGAAGACAAAAGAAGTATATCTTATTCTTTAGAGTTTAGAGCAGAAAATAGAACTTTAACAGATGAAGAGATTAATGGATTGTTAGAGAAAATAATAGAAGGTGTGAAGAAAGAATTTAAAGCAGAATTGAGATAGAATTGACATATTGTTAATCAATTAATGATGCTCTGTATATCGGATAAAAGAGGAGTGTATAGAACATACTTATGTTTTATGCACTTTTTTAAAAAATTACTTGCAAAAAAATAATTTTATGATAAAATAATTAGAGAAAATTTGTTTGGATGAATAGGAGGAAGTATGTTCGCTTATATAAAGGGAAGTTTAGAGGAAAAATCTACTAATTTTGTTGTTATTGATGTTGGAGGAATTGGTTATAAAATATATATGTCATCTTCTGTTATTTCTAATATTGGAGAGTTAGGAAGCATTATTAAAGTATATACACACCAACATGTTAGGGAAGATGATATAAGTTTGTATGGTTTTTTAACTAATGAAGAATTAAAAATGTTTGAATTATTATTACAAGTAAGTGGTATCGGTGCAAAATCAGCTATTACAATGCTTTCTAATATTTCACCTTCGAGTTTTGCTGTTGCTGTTATATCTAATGATATAAAAACTCTTACTAAAATACCAGGAGTTGGAGCTAAATCTGCTCAAAGAATAGTTTTAGAACTTAAAGATAAATTAAAATCAGAAGATGCGATAAGTAAGTCAGAAGAAATTAATATAGTTATAAAAGAAGATGAGACATCTTCAGAAGCTATTGCTGCTCTTCAAATTTTGGGATATAATAGAGTTGAGATAAATAAAGCGATAGAGAGAATAGATACAAATAATTTATCTACGGAAGATATTATTAAAGTGGCATTAAAATATTTAGCAAGATAAATAAATTATTATTAAGGAGTAAGGTTGAAAATTAATTTTCAACCATCCAGTTTATGTAAGCTTTCAAAAGCTTACAGGAAAGGAAAATGATGTAAGCTTTGAAAGCTTACATCTATTAGAAAATATGGATAAACCGCTAGCTTATAGAATGAGGCCAAAGAGTTTAGATGAATTTGTAGGTCAAGAGCATATTGTTGGAAAAGATAAATTATTATATAGAACTATAAAAGCTGATAGACTGTCAAGTATTATTTTATGGGGGCCTCCTGGGTGTGGAAAAACATCACTTGCTAAAGTTATTAGTGAGACTACTAAATATAAATTTAAAAAATTAAATGCTGTAACTGCAGGAGTATCAGATATAAAAAATGCAATAATAGAAGCTGGAAATGTATTATTAAATCCAAGTGGAAAATGTATTTTATTTATTGATGAGATTCATAGATTTAATAAGCTTCAGCAAGACGCTCTTCTTCCATTTGTTGAAGATGGTACTGTTATATTAATAGGAGCTACTACTGAGAATCCTTATTTTGAAGTTAATAAAGCTTTAATATCTAGGTCAATGGTTATTAAATTAGAACCTTTAAAAAAAGAAGATATTATTAGGATAATAAAAAATTCTTTAAAAAGTGAAGAAGGACTTGGAAATTATAAAATAAAGATTTCTGATGAAACTATAGAAAAAATAGCTGATGTTTCAGGTGGAGATGTTAGAACGGCTTTAAATGGATTAGAAGTTGCAGTTTTGACTACTAAAATGAATTCAGATGGTGTAATAGAAGTTACAAATGAAATTATGGCAGAGTCACTAAATAAGAAAAAAGCAATGTTTGATAAAAATGGTGACAGCCATTACGATAATATTAGTGCTATGATAAAGTCAATGAGAGGTAGTGACCCTGATGCTACTGTGTTTTATTTAGCAAGAGCAATTAATGCTGGAGAAGACCCTGTATTTTTAGCTAGAAGAATAGTAATAGCAGCGGCTGAAGATGTTGGCTTAGCGAATCCTAATGCTTTAGTTGTAGCAAATTCTGCAATGCAGGCTGTAAATATGATTGGGATGCCAGAGGCTAGGATTATATTATCAGAGGCTGCTGTATATGTAGCAAATTCAAAAAAATCTAATGCTACTTATAATGCAATAAATAAAGCTTTAGAAGATGTTTCTTCTAAAGATACTGGAGAAATTCCTATGCATATTAGAAACAGTGTAGCAAGTGGAATGGAACAGTTTGGATATGGTAAGGGGTATTTATACCCTCATGATTTTCCTGGTCATTGTGTTGAGCAACAATATTTACCAGATAAAATGTTAGGGACTAAGTATTATATTCCTGATGAAAATATTGAAAAAATTTAGGAAAAAGTGAAAATTTAGTTTTTTAAAATTTTCATTTTTCTTTTTGTATAAATTTTCAGTTTTTTTAAATAATAAACATATGGATAAAAAATTTTTTTTAAAGAATAGTATAATAGGTTTTGTAGCTGGAATTATAACTGGTCTTTTCGCTTCTGGTGGAGGGCTAATTTTGGTACCAGCTTTTTCTTTTTTAGATAAATTAGAGGAAAAAAAGTCTAGAGCTACTTCTATATTGTGTATTTTACCACTTGTTATAACTAGTGGTATTGTATATTTTACTGGAAATTATATAGATTGGAATATAGGAATAAAATGTGCAATAGGAGGAATAATAGGTGGTATAATAGGTTCAGTTTTACTTAAAAAGTTGGATGAAAAAATTTTAAAAATCACTTTTATAATTTTTTTATTTTATGTTTCATTTAAAATGCTCAAATAATATAAGAATTGAGAGGAATTATTTATGTTAGAAATTGTATTTGGAATTATTTCAGGTACTGTTAGTAGTCTTGGAATGGGTGGAGGAACTATTTTAATTTTTCTACTTACAGTTTTTTTAGGAATTAGTCAACATACTTCTCAAGCTACTAATTTGGTATTTTTCATACCTACATCTATTGTAGCTATTTTAATGAATATAAAAAATAAAAATATTAATTGGAAAATTGCATGGATTATTGTTTTCTTTGGAATAATTGGTGCTGTAATTGGAAGTATTATTGCTAGAAAAATTCCAAGTGGAAATCTAAGAAAATATTTTGCAATTTTTTTGATTTTTATAACAATTTATGAAATATATGCTTATTATAAAGTGCATATAAAGAAAGAAAAAAACACATAATAAATATGTAATTAAAAATAGAATAAATAATAGGAGGATAATAAAATGAAATTTGTAAAAGGTGCAATTTTAGGTTCTATGATAACAGCTAGTGCTTTAATTATGTATAATAGTCAAGAAATGAATCAGACAAAAAGAAAGATGATAAAAAA
>CAYOBB010000100.1:0-3828 GCA_964402195.1 uncultured Clostridium sp.
ATATTGAATTTAAAAAGAATCAATTAATAGAATATGGTAGAATAATAGATATACCCAAAGAACAAAAGAGTTTAATCACACTTGAAAGAACAAAATCAAATTTCTTTAAATTAAAAGATTTTGTAAACTTGATAAAAAATTTTATATTAGGAAAAAATTAAAAAATATCTTCATACTTAAGTCTTAAGTAAAAAAATATAGTTAGTTTTGTAGCACCGCATAAGTGAACAAAATAACCTGTAAGACGAGTACGATTGGAGCCACTTACCCGTTCTTTAAATTGATGGCGACACCAAGGTGCAAAAAGCACTATATTTTTTACTTAATTAAATTTCAGGACACAGTCCACATTTTTTCTATTTTCTAAATCTCAAGCACATCCCCATCTTCAGGAAAATTTATCTCACTAATATGGCTATGAACATAATCACTTCTGTGAATAGCATAAATCTTCTTATCAGGAAATTGCTTAGCTAGCCAAACGACCTCCTCTATACCCATATGCATTTTAGTTGGAATAGTATTTGTTGCATCTAGAAATACATAATCTGCCACGCTACATATTTCTTTTACATTTTCACAAAGCGTTGTATCAGTAGCATATCCTATTCTCATATTATCCTTTTCAAGAACATACCCTAAAATAGGCTTACACCCACCATGTTCTAAATCATAAGCAGTTAATTTTATTTCATTATTTTCAAATATTTCTCCATTTTTTAATTCTATAATCTCAATATTATATTTATTTTCTATATCCTTATATTTATTTTTATATCCATCTCCAAAAGAAAACTGCATTAAATCAATTATTTTATTTCTAAGTCCGAACTCCACCTATAATATTCAATTTTTTTATATTTTCTTTTCTAACATTTCTGCCAATTAACAAATTAGGAATATCAAAAAAATGATCTGCATGTATATGAGAAATAATTAAATAATCTATTGATTTAGTATAAATTTTTAAAGCTTCTATTTTTTTTACTGTTCCACATCCTACATCAAATAAAATATTATCAATCATTAAACTCTGATTACCTCTAGAAATAGAGCCCATTGTACCTGTCCCAATAAAATTAATCTTCATATTTCCTAGTAGATGTAAGCTTTCAAAACTTACATCATTTTCCTTTCCTGTAAGCTTTTGAAAGCTTACATAAATTAGATTGGTGAAAATTATTTTTCAACCTTTTCTCCTTCTTAGAATTCTTGAAAAGTTGCCATTACGTTTGTAATTTTTCTTTTCTACATAGACTATCCTAAAATTATAAAATAACCACATTTATTGTCTCTTTTTTCTCTGTATATTATAAGCAATATTTCTAATAACACCACTTGGCAATATTTTAGAAAGTACATGTAAAACTTTCATTTTGAAACCTGGAACAATTACTAATTTTTCATCAAACATTTTATTTACAGCATATTCTGCTATAAATTCAGCACTATATGATCTAACTTTAAACTCAACACCTGCTACATTATTAAAATTCGTTTCTGTCGGTCCTGGGCAAAGCACACTAATATGCACATCTGATTTTTCCTTTTTTAGTTCTGTATCAATTGCTCTCGAAAAAGAAAGTACATAATTTTTAGATGCATAGTACTCAGCCATCAAAGGTCCATCCATAAATCCTGCAATCGAAGATACATTTAATATATAACCAAAATTTCTTTTTTTCATATCAGATAAGAACATTTTCGTAAGCATATGCACAGCTGTTATATTTAAATCGATCAAATCTAAATCTTTTTCTAAATCAGTTTCAGCAAAATTCCCAAACACTCCAAATCCTGCATTATTAACTAAAATCTCAATCGCTCTATCATTTTTATATATTTCATGCAATTTCCAAACATTAGACCTGTCTGTTAAATCCAGTCCAATAACTTCTACATTTGTTTTTATCACTCTTTGAATATCTCTCAAATTTCTTTCACTTCTAGAAACTAATATTAAATCATATCCTAAATCACTCAAATATAAAGCAATTTCTTTACCAATTCCAGAAGATGCTCCTGTTATTAACGCCTTCATTTTAATTTTTGTTCCTTTCTTAAATAGCATAATTTTTAACTAAATCTAATATTTTTTTCTTTTGTTTCATAATAGTATCATATCCAATTTTTATCGCATGGTCAACGTTATCTATGCTAAGTAATTTAGCATTAGCAATATCTATCTCCATAGCTATATCTGTTTGTTTTTGTGAATTTAAAACATCTCTATAAGAAAAAATATCGCAAGCCCTTAATATTGTATCAAATAAATTACTATTTTCTTTATATTCATCAAGTTTAAATGAAATCCCAATTGTTTGGCTAGCACCCATTTTTTTCAAAACACCTATAGGTAAGTTATCCTTTGTCCCTCCATCTATAAAAATATAATTTTTATAAATACAAGGAGTAAATGCAGCAGGAAAAGCCATACTTGACCTTACTGCCTTTCCAATAGATATATCAGAAATATAATCTATTTCTTCATCATTTAAAACTTCTTGCCTTGACCATAAAATGCATTCCTTTGTAGTCTTTGCATCTACTGTTACAACAGCTAAATTTTTATTTATATCCTTCATCTTTTCAAAGCCTTTTTTCTTAGCAAACTCTAGTATCATATTCTCTAGTTCTTCACCACAAATTATTCCAGCTAAAGTATTTTTTTTTGTAGAAAAATATTTAAATAATGCCTGCATAATCGGAATCTTCTTTATTTTTATTACTTTTTTATAACACTCTTCAAAAATTTCTTTCATCTCTTTAGTATTATATCCCATTGCGTACATTACAGCAAATATACTCCCAGAGCTAGTACCTGAAATATAATCAATTTCAATTCCAAGTTCTTCGAAAGCCTGAATAACACCTATATGAGCTACTCCTTTTAGTCCTCCACCAGCTAAAGCCAGTCCTAATCCCATTTTTATTTTTCCTTCCCTTAGTTTATTTTATCCATCTTCAGTATACACTTTTTGTGTCGGATATACAAGTGAAATATTTTCACTATTTAAAACCTCCAAAATATTACAATTTATTTCTTCTTTATATTTCATATATTCTTCATAATCTGAAGTATTAATATAAGCGTATACTATAATCTTATTACAATCACTTTCAATAGAATCTAAATAAACTCTAGCTGTATTTTTTACAATATGATTATCTGCTACCAAAACTGTTTTTACTTTACTAACTGCTTTTTCAATTTTCTCTTTAGAAGAATCTAAACTAATTCTCAAAGTAGTAGAAAATCTTCTTTTATCTATCTTGCTCCAATTTATTACAGGTGATGTTGTAATTATAGAATTAGGTATATTAATAACTGTATTATCAGTAGCTTTTATTCTAACACTTCTAAATGTAATATCAATAACTGTTCCCTGATATTTATCAGTTTCTATAAAATCTCCAATTTCAAAAGGCTTATCTGTAATAATAGCAAAACCACCTATAACACTTTTAACAAAATCCTGTGCAGCTAAAGCTACAACTGCACTTCCCACACCTAAACCTGTAACTAATCCACCTAGATCATAACCTAACTCTGTAATAATCATAAAACCTGCTACAATATAAATCAGAACTTTTAATATCTTAGCTACAAATTTATTAAAACCTTCGTTATTAAAAGAATCTCTTTTCTCCAGTTTCTTTAAAAAGGTAGAATTAATCTCAAAATTATTCGCTAAACCTTTTGCAATAATCATAATAATTATAATTCTATACACTTTATTAACTAAACTTATAGTTTTAGCTGATATATTAAGATATCTTATTCCAATATAAAAACCAGTTACAACAAAAAAAGTTTTTAAAGGAGAA
>CAYOBB010000101.1:0-2589 GCA_964402195.1 uncultured Clostridium sp.
AAAGAAACGCTAGTCTAATAGATTTACCTTGAAAGAATATCCAAATACTATCACAAGCTCTAGGTACTTTAGCTTCCATAACTTGATTTAAATAATCTCCATCTGTCTGAGCCACTTGACTCAAAAATGATTCTGGAAGTCCTGATACACCACCAGAAACTCCATCTATATTCATATCTCTTATTTCATCAACACTACTATATCCTTTATATTTTTGATATATTCTTTGTACTATCACTTCTAATTTAGCTGCAAAATCTAATTGTAAATTTTCAGTAGTATATATTTCATCTATTTCATTACTAGTTATTACATAAGATGGTTTAGTTTCTCCAGATATATATTTTAAAGAAGCTAAGTTATATTTCTTTATTAACTCAGTTAAAGCTTCATATCCAAATTCTTTTTTATATTCATGAATTAAAATATCAAATTTATCTTGAGCTGTTAATAAAGATGGTATATCAAATGGTATTGCTCTTGAAATATTGCTTTCTGTAACACCATATTCTTTAGATAATAAATCGAAAATCAATTCTTTAACATACTTCTTATCATTTACATCTCCATATGTACAACCTTTTAAAGCCTTTTTTAATTCATATTTTTTATTCTTTCTTCTTTTTAATTCTTCTTCTGAAAGGCCAATATCATATAAGTTTACTTTTGTAATTTCATCTAATCTTCTTTTTACAAATTCAATCATCTTATCTAGTGTATATGTCTGATCATCAACTTCTACTAGATTTTCCGTCTCAGCATTTTGTCTTTGTTTGATTTTGTGCATTATAAAAACAATTACAAAAGCAATTACTGCAAATATTAATATTATATTTGTAATAGTCATTTGGGAGTTGCTCCTTCCTTTTTTTCGTATGTTTGTTTCTTCTTGAGGGCGAACACAAGGCCCGCCCCTACGGCGGTCTAATTATACTTATGTTTTTAAATCTTATCTTCTCATTTGTAATTCTTGTATTCTTGCCATAATATTGTTACATGTATTTTCAACTTCTTGGATAAATGCTGCATTTCTATCTGAACTGTCTATTAAATTTTTTCTAAATTTTAAGAAATACTCTCTTACAGTTCCTTCGCTAGCTGCTTCAAAAAATAATGTATTATATGGTACTGCTGAAAGTTCTCTTCTCTGTCCTATATAACGTGCAATATTCTTTTTTGTATATTTTGAATATCTATCATATCTGCCTATAATAGGAAAAATCTTTTCTGATTTAAACAGAGGATTACTTTCTCTTAATTTAACAAATTCATCTAAATCCCTTAATCTTTGAGTTATATTAGTTACTATTAAATTTGAATCTTGTAATACTTCTTTTATAAAAGTATCATCTAATTCCTTTTGTAAATCAACAAATACATAATCATAATAAAGACTAGCCATTTTTATAAGCTCATTAAAACCATTTTTTATTTTTTCTGCTTCAATTTCATTTTCAGGATTTACATTAGTAAGCATTTCTAATCTATTTTTAAAAATTATTCTTGTATAATTTGTTATTGAGTCTGGTGTTATTTTTCCAGCAGTAACTAGCTTTGTAAGTCCTGAAATTCCTGACCCAATATCCACTTGTCCTCTTTTCATTTCTCTTAAAGTTTGGTCTTGAATTAGTTTACTATCAAAATAACAATTATTTATTGTTGGATTTTCAAAATTTGTATCTAATATTAGTATTTTATTATTATGCTCAATAGCCATATATGTAGCAATTGCTACTATAGATAATGTTTGAGCAGTTTCTTTTTTTGTATTACTCCAAAAAGATACAACTGACATTTCTTACGCTCCTTTTTCTATTCTTCTAACTGCATTTTTTACTTCTCTAGAAGGAACATTATCTTCTAATAATATTTCTTCAGCTAAATATGTTAGAGAATCTTTATATTGAGATGTTAAATATTTAAATTTTATTTTAGCTAATCTTTGATTTTCATTTATCACACTCTGATCACCTCTATCGAAAGGAAAATAAATTTTTTCTTTTTCCCATTCAACTGGAGAATCTTTAGCTAAAAACTCTAAATATTCATCTTCTTCTTTTATCATATCTCTAGAAAATAATATTTTAGTCATTTTTACTGGTTCATCCAATCCAATTAAAGTTTCCAACCCTCTTTTTAAAGAATAATTATCAAAAGCTGTAACAAAATATTTTTTATATGAATCTTGTACTTCAAAATTAATATATCCTGGAAAAGTATCTATATCTATTAGAACTATATCATATCTAAGTTCAGAATCTGATGTTGCTCCAAAATTATTTCTTATAGCTTTAAGACTTTTAAATCCTACCGCAACATCAATTCCTTCAAATTCTGTAATGTATGACATAGCCATAGTGTCTATCGCTGGAACAGTATATTTTGCTTTTTGCATTACTGTTCCATCTATAATTAGAATTCTTTTTCCAATAACAGTCATTATCTTCGAAAGATATAATAAGAAATCTGTTTTATCATATGAACCCAAAAACGCTATTTTTTTCATTAAACTTTTCTAAAACCTCCATGTAATAATTAATATCCTATTTCTCCTAGGAATTCCTCTCTAGCTGATTTTAAAGCTTGCTC
>CAYOBB010000101.1:2689-3789 GCA_964402195.1 uncultured Clostridium sp.
TTGCTGGTTGTCCATTTATTAAATCCTGTTTTTCTTGCTTTAATTTTTTTATCTGAACAAATAGTAGCATAACTACTACTGCTGCTATCAACAGCATTACTAACATTCCTAATATAAATGAAAATCTTGTTTTTCTTTGCATTGGATTTGCGGCCATTTTTATCCTCCTTATTCTACTATAAAGCAGTTTTTATTACCTTTTTTCGATAAAATAATACTATTTATATTTTACAACACTTCAAGTTGAATATCAACAATTTATAAGATTGTAATTGAAATAAAAAAATATTGTAATGTTTTTGTAATAAAACGTAAGGACGCGTTGCAACGTGTCCTACATTTTATATTTACTATTTATTCAATATAAATTTTTCAATAACTTCTACTACGCCATCTGAATTATTATCTAACGTTATATAATTTGCAATTTCTTTTATATTCGGAGTACTATTTTCCATTGCAACTCCAAGTCCCGCTTCCATAATCATTTCTCTATCATTAATATTGTCACCAATTGCTATTACTTCTTCTTTTTTTATATTTAATCTCTCTATTAAATTTTCTAAAGCTGTCCATTTATTAACATTTTTATTTGTTATTTCTGTATAAAAATATTCTACTGGAACTTCTTCTGTTCCTGATTTTATTATCTTCCTAGACATGTGTGAAACATCTAAAACATCAATATCTATAATATTTCTTAATTTTCGTATTATACTATTAAATATAATTCTACTTTGATCACATACAGTCACTTTTAAAAAATTTTCATTTTCAGATTTTAGAATATAATCTTTAACATCTGATACAATATTAATACTAGTTCTTTTTTCTTCTTGCTTATGTGCATTTTCTTTATAATAAAAAAGAGTATTATAGTTTAAAGCTTTTGTTATTACTTCGTTTTCAGAATAGATATTATAATAAATACTATTTTCTTCACATATATCTACTATATTTAATAATTGCTTTTTAGTTAAAAATTTATCATATATAATTTCTTGTTTTTTTATATCATATACAATGGCACCGTTTCCTGAAATTAAAAAATTATCAGCATTTAACTCATGCGACAAATTTTCAACTGAAGCAATTGGTCT
>CAYOBB010000102.1:0-3781 GCA_964402195.1 uncultured Clostridium sp.
TTTTTCATTTTATTTTTCCATTTTATTCTGGTTGACAAAATACTGGCTTAATATTACAATATTTTTAGGAGTTAAAAATGAAAAAATCAAGAGAAAATAAGAAATATATTATAAAAACTAGAGAAGATATTAGAAGACAGAAGATTATAGTTTATTCTGTTTTATTTCTGTTACTTACAATTTTGATTTTTGTATGTTATAAATCATTTAGTGTTTCAGTCGCTTCTACTGAAGAAATTGAAGAGAGTAAAGAGAAGATAGTAGAACCTTTGTCGATGGAAGAAAATGAAAATAAGATTAATATTGAAGAGATATTAGAAGAAAATACAAAATCACCAGAAAAGAAAAGTTTAGTTACTGAAGAAGTTGATTTAGAATATACAACTGAATATAAAGATAATGAGAATTTATCCAAGGGAACTATTCAAGTAGTTCAAGAAGGTAGAGATGGATCTCAAGAAATTGTTATTATAAAAACTTATAAAGGTGATGAATTTGTCGAAGAAGAGAGAATTACAAATAAAATTACTAGAGCTTCTGTTAATAAAATTGTAGAAATTGGTACTGGAGAAGGTTCTAATAACTATACACCTAAAGTAGGAGATTCTGTTTATGTAACTTCAGAGACGTTAGCTATTAGAAAGGATGCTAATAATAAAGCTGAAAAGTTGTGTACTATTAATAAAGAAGAAAAAGTTACAATAGTAGAAATAGTAAATGACTGGTATAAAGTAAAATATAGTACATATGTAGGATATGCTCCTGCAAATTGTTTTACAAATATAAATCCAAATGTTATTAATATAGAAGACTTACAAGAAGGAACAGAATATACAAAAGAACAATTGCTATCAACTTTAGATTTTAATATGGATTTAAATAAACCAAGCGGTTTAACTTTAGATCAATTTAAGAAAGTTTTATCAGGTAATAGTTCAGATACTCAAAAGGTTATAGAAAATAATGCTGAATATTTTTATTATATAGAAAGGCAATACAATATTAATGGAATTTATGTCGCTGCCATGGCAATTCATGAAGGAGGCTGGGGAACTTCTACTATTGCTAATGATAAAAAGAATTTATTTGGATATGGTGCATATGATAGCAATCCTTATGGTGGTGCATATTCTTTTGGAACTTATGCGGAAGGAATAGATTTAGTTGCTAGAATGTTAGTGAAATATTATTTAAATCCAGCTGGAACAATTATTTATGAAGGACAAGTTGCGACAGGTGCTTATTATAACGGTTCTAATCTTACTGGCGTAAATACAAGATATGCGAGCGATAAGAATTGGGCAAATGCTGTTTATAAATGGATGGAATATTTGTATAATAGATTATAATATAGATTAGAGAAGTACAAGTTTGTACTTCTTTAATTTGAAAAAAAATAGTAGAAGATTTGAAAAATTTTAAAATTTGAAAAATTTATTAATAAATTTAACTAAAAATAAAATATTTAGTTGCTATTTTTTTGAAATTATTGTATGATTATATATGTAAAAAAATAGGTGTAAAAACGATAGTGTGGAGGGCAGAAAAAAATGAAGAAAGTAATATCAGTAATAATTAGCGTATTTATAATTGTAATTTTTATGAGTCCAGTATTTGCTTCTACAGAAGTTTTAGAAGAAAAGAATGTTCTAGAGACTGAAAATGGAAGTGATTTTGGACAAATGAAAGAAAAAACAGAAGGAAACTTAGCAAAATATGAAGAAAAGTATGGTTCAAAAGCTTATGGTATAACAGCTATGATTTTAAATGGTATTAGAATATATAGTATTCCGTTTTGTTTTGTGGGAATTGCTATTGGAGCAATTTACCAATATGTTATAGGTATTAGAAGGTTAGATATAAGAGATAGAGGATTTAATCTTATTATTGCTTTTGTTACTATTCTAGTAATTTGTCAAGTATTACCTTTGATTTTTACAATAGTTGTAAAGGGTTGGACACTTTAAATATATAAGTATTTAAGTAAACTGGAGGTTAACTAATGAAGATATTATTTGCGGTTAGTAATGAAAATATTTCAAATGCTATAGTTAAAAATTATCAAAATAAATATAATGATGCTGTAACATTTAAAAATGTTTTTTACTTTAATGCGATTACTAAAGAATTACAGAAAGATAAATCTTATGATGTAATAGTTATAAGTGAAGATTTAGAACCTTTTTCTAATAGTAATTATGATGTTATTGATAAATTTATATTAGGTAGATTAGAATCAATTTCTGTTGTTGTTAATGATATAGAAGAGAAAGAAATACCTATTGTATTAATTTGTACTGATAGAAGAACAAAATCGGGTGAAGTGGTATCTAAATTTTTTGATATGAAGATCTATAATGCTTTAATAGGAAGCGATAGAAAAATTGATGAAGTTTGCAAATTAATTGTAAACTCTAGAACTAAAGAAGAAGCAAGGAAATATTATAATTTAAATAGTAATGAATCTGAAGATATAGGAATGGATGATGTTAGCGAACTAGAAGTTCAAAATATTTTAATTCATTATAAACGTTTAGGTGGAAATGAAGAGAAATATATAGAGAGTTTTAATAATATAGCTTCGCAATATACAGATAATCAATTAAGAATTATTATTAGATATTTACCGATTAAGGTTAAGGCTGTTCTAGAGGCAGAATGCCCTAAGTACCAAGAGTTGGTAATGAATTCTAATCATCTAGAATCTGAAAAAGAACAAAGAGTTAAGGAAAAAGAAAAAGAAAAAAGATTAAGAGATAAATATGAACAAGAGCAACTATTAAGAGAAAAGATTTATAAAGAGAACAAACAAAAAGAAAATAGAAAAAAAGATGATTATGTAGTAGGTAAAAATCCAGATGGATCAAAAGTTTCGTTAGATATATTAGAAAATAAAATAAAAGATCAGAAGTTATCTTCTCCAGTAATTATTCCTGATAGTATTAATACAAGAAATGAAAGAAAGCTATATACTGATGAAGAAATAGAGGAAAAAGAGAACAGAAATATTAAACCGACTGTTAAAGAAGAAATTTTAGAAGAAACTCCGCAAGCTTTAAAAAATGATAAAGATATTATAGATTCGACACAGGAAGGTTTACAAGTAGAGAAAATGCCTAAGAAAAAGGGGAGAGGAAGACCAAGAAAAAATCCAATATCTACAGAACTGAAACCAAAGGGAAAAAGAGGAAGACCAAGAAAGAATCCTTTACCTGATGAACAAGATGAAAAAGACATACAAAATCAAAGCGATAATAATTCATCAGCAGTGTTACCAGGATTTAATGATGTAGAGGATGATGATTTTAGTGTAGAACCTATTAAAGAAGAATCAAAAGCTAATAGTACATCTAAAGTGTTACCGGGATTTGATGATATAGAAGAAGGTAATTATGATGTAGAATCTATTAAAGATGAGTCGAATTTTGATAGTACAGATGGAGCATTACCGGGATTTGATGATATAGAAGATGATGATTTTGATGTAGAATCTATTAAAGATGAGTCAGAGTTTAATAGTGAGTCTGGAGTATTACCAGGATTTGATGATATAGAAGATGATGATTCTGTTTCAGATATACTACCTGGTATTGAAGATGAATTGGTAACTGAGAATAAATTTATAAATAATACTAATAGAATTAATCAATATGAAAATACTAAAAAAACAGAGGAAATAAAGAAGATAGAAGAGAATAAGGTGTATTCTACAGGCAGTTTAAGTAGTGTACTTACATCTGATAAAAAAATAGCAGCTTTTGTAGGAACTAGCAAAAATGGA
>CAYOBB010000103.1:0-3773 GCA_964402195.1 uncultured Clostridium sp.
TCTACAATTTATATTTCTATTTTACCACAAATATTATATTTTTACTACTATTTTTAGTAACTTTTTCAGTACAATTACTTTATGTCTAGGTTTTAAGTTCAAAGGAAAAATGAAATTGTGTTCTTTTTGATGTTGCTGAATATTTTGAATTATTTTATTATTTAAAGATACATAAGCTAAGTCTAAATCTTCTATATTTTTTTAATCTTTAATATACCTTAATAAAGTAAAACGCAAAAAAGCTGATTATGCATCAGTACTATTTTCGTATAATCAGCCTTTAATATTTACTATGTTTTCAGATTAATCAAAAAAATCTTTATCACATATACTTTTTCTATTATATTTTTTGCATTTAGCTGTTCTTTTAAATTTATTTGGAAATAATTTGCATAGTTTTTATTCAATTACATCAACAGCATTATCATTATTCAATCCTTCCAAATTATAATAAGTATTAGGGCTAGTTCCTACTACAATTGTTTCTCCTAACAAAACTTGATTTGTTATTTCTTTTTTTATACTATTTATAGGAGTTGTTATATTAACCTCACATATTACATCTAAATAAATTCTATGTATAGATTGATTCACTCCAACTGAAAAAAATTCAGATTTTACATTTGTCTCTATATTACCAGCAGAAACAACTTTTATATTTACTTCTGGACCCATGCCAGATAAAAACTTCGTCCCTGTAAAAGTACCTAAATTTATACTTATATTACCATTATCACTCTCCTCAAATTCTTTTTGAATATTACTTGTAATTTCAGATATTATTTTATTCATTATCACAACATTTGATTCTATAAATGTAACATTTCCATTATCATCAGTTTGAATATTAACTAAGTCTTTGTAAGAATATTTATCCATCACTTTACTTGTTTCATCATTAGAAATTCTAATTGCTAATGTCTTTGCTTTGTATTCACAATTACTTATAAAAACTGGGTAAAAAATTTTTTTCACAAATATATAAAATAGTAATACCAATAAAACAATTAGTATTACTACTTTCTTTTTCTTATTTATTCTTATATTTTTTCTAGAATAAATAATATCCATAATTTACACTGCTCTTGGAATATATAATCTTTGACCAAAATCTATTTGTGATTCATTTTCAATTTCATTTACCCTTGCAATTTCTTCTACTGTACTTTTAAATTTCTTAGCAATTTTCCAAAGTGAATCACCCTTTTGAACAAAATAGATTATCATACTATATCCATCATCTTGAATCTCTTCATTTACTTCAACATCATCAATTATATTAACTTCCGCTCCGTTACTAGCTCTTTTAATTACATTTATATTAATTCTTGTATCTACTGTAGAATCTGGAAGAACTATAAAACTACTATCATCAACAATCTCTAGCTTAATATTTTCACAAGATTCTTCTGGAACTTCAAAGTTAAATCCTAACTTTACTTCTTTTGCATTAATATTTTGATTTTCAAAAGAACTATATAAATATCTAACTTGAACTTCTCCATCAAATTTTACAATGCCATTACTTTTAGTTTTATTAATTAAATCAGCTTTAGTATCTACATCATATATTTGATTAATATTATCAATCAATACTTTCTCGCTCGCACTAACAGTATTAATAATTTCATCCTGACCTGATAAAATATTTGCCTTTCTTACTGTATAATTAATATCTTCTTTTAATCCATAAATATCCTCTATTAAATTAACTGTTCTATTTTCATATACATCAGAAAAAATATCAAATTCTATTTCAACATATATTGAATGCTCTTCCTTTGGATTTGGTTTTACTAACATATTTTTTACTCTAAAATTAGTATCACATACATTAGATTCATCAACATTCATAACATCTATAAATCCCATAATAGGAACATCTTGATTACAAGAACATACCCTATTATCTTCTGTAAGATAAACCGCTTGCAATCTGCAATCTGCTTTTACTAATACTTTATTATAACTAATTTTATTTTCTATATTTTTAAGTTTTACATCTAACTTTAAAATTTCAGATATATCATCTACATCATCTATTTTTACATTTTCCTTAATTGAAGATTTAGTACATCCTTCCCCAACCAAATTCTTTATTTGAACTTCTTTCTCTAATTTTTGTAATCCTGTAATATTTTCTATATTATTTAATAATTCTACGTTCATTTTTTTAAATATTTTTATCTCTACATCTAGAAGTACTTTTATACTAACTTTTCTTTCATTTAATATTTTTACATCAATTGTCTTTATAGTAGCATTTTCCAATACATCACAATCACTTTCATTAACATCTGTATCAATAAGCTCAGAAAATATAACCTCTGTATTTAAAACTCTATTCTCTCCATTATTAGCTAAATAAGTAATAAATAAATTAACACCTCCATCTAATTTTGCTTTGTTATTTATCATCTCTCTTTTAGTAACATATACATTTCCATTTGAACATAAAACACTTATTACATCTGGCTTTATATCTGGTAAAATATAATCCTGCTGCATTGTAATATTCTTCCTTGTTTGACCTAAACTTTGCTTTATCATTAAATTCTCTTTTATAATCTGTAAATCCATATAGTTTATCCTCCCTTTTAAACTCTTAATAAATCTATATTATAAAAAAGAAAAAAAATTCCTTTTTTCAAGGAATTTTTTCAATAATCACTTTTCATAATTTATATAACCTTAGCCAACATTTTCTTCTGCTCTATTCTTTTTAGATATGATTGCCGGTGGTTCAAGCTTTGTAAATTGTTCTCCATCAAAAACCTGAACTTCTACAGACCTTGTAAAAATATCTGTATAATTATATGAACCTCTTCTTTCGTTTTCTTCAAATTTTACTCTAAAGTAACTAGGATATACTTGTTCAATAATAGCTTCCTTTTCTAAAGGTTTACTTCTCTTTCCTGGTGACTCCTTAACTATTATTTTCTGACCAATTTTCTCTTCCATATCCTTTTTCAAACTAATAATATCAGACTTATAAATCATGTAATCACCCACTCCTAATTTGATAGACTTAGTATATCATTTGGGTCAAAATTTGTCAAAAAGCTACAGTAAAACCAATTTTTCTGTTTTCTTAGAAACTGTAACATTTCAAAACACATCTTTTCTTTTATTACATTTGTATTACATTTTCTTTTCATTTATATTTCATTTTGTGTTTCTGTCTTTTTGACTATTTTTTTCCTTTAGCTTTGGTACCACCTATTCCTACTGAACCGTCTTTTAAAAATGGGACAATTTCATGAACTGTAATAAATTTATTTCTTTCTGTCAAAGCTACTTTACTTGCTACTATTAATGGATCCATATAATCAATTAAAATTCTTCCTGGTGATGATGCGAAGTTAGCTCCCTCAGACATAATTGCTTCATAAAAACTTTCGCAAGCTCCTGCAAAAATAATTAAATCTTCTTCAGACTTGTTCCATTTTCTTGCATTTCTAACTGTATTAACAAAATATCTAGAATTCTTATAATTATTCATACTATAAAATCCTTGTCCTTTTTTATACATAGAATCATGACCAGTTGCCACCAAAATATCAGGTTTATATTTTTCTAATAAATCTACAACCATTATATCTTGTTTATTCTCAGGTATATTTTCTACAATTGCCCTTAGATTTAAGTTATTATAAAAATAGAAAGCTTTTCTGCTATATTTTCTATCTCCATCTAAGTGAAGTATAACAGCATTACTTGAGTTACATTTTCTAGTATGTCTAAAAGTTTTCATAATCTATCACCTAATAATA
>CAYOBB010000104.1:0-3755 GCA_964402195.1 uncultured Clostridium sp.
TTGATCTCATACAGGGTGAACAAGTCACAAAATAATTTTCACTTTTTAGGGTGAATTAATCAAAAGTTATTGACATGTTATCATCTTAAAAAATTTTACTAAACAAATTATTTACTAAAATATTTTTTTATTCTATTAATTGCTTCCCTTGTACTTTCCACATTTCCAAAAGCAGTTAATCTAAAATATCCTTCTCCATGAGGTCCAAATCCACTTCCTGGAGTTCCTACGACATTTACTTCTTCTAATAGTTTATCAAAAAATTCCCATGAAGTCATTCCTTCTGGAACTTTTAACCATACATAAGGTGAATTTACCCCTCCATATGTAATAAATCCAACGCTTTCCAATCCTTTTTTTATTATTTTTGCATTTACCATATAATAACCAATATTATTTTTTACCTGCCTCTTTCCTTCTAATGAATATATAGCTTCCGCCGCTCTTTGAGTAACATAAGATACACCATTAAACTTTGTACACTGTCTTCTATTCCATAATTTATTAATAGATACTTCTTTTCCATCTTCAGTATATCCCATTAACTCTTTTGGAACAACAGTATATGCACATCTAATTCCAGTAAAACCTGCTGTCTTAGAGAAACTTCTAAATTCTATAGCAACTTTTTTTGCGTCTTTTATTTCATAAATACTATGAGGTATATTTTTTTCTGTAATATACGCCTCATAAGCTGAATCGTATAAAATAATAGATTTATTTTCTTTAGCATACTCCACCCATTTACTTAATTCTTCTCTTGTTAAAACAGTTCCAGTAGGATTATTAGGAAAACATAAATATATTATATCTACTCTTTTACTTGGAAACTTTGGTTTAAAATCATTTTCTGCGGTTACAGGTAAATAAACTATTTTTTCGTATGTTCCAGTATTTTCATTAAATTTACCACTTCTTCCAGCCATAACATTAGTATCTAAATATACTGGATATACTGGATCTGTGATAGCAATTTTATTATCTTTTGCAAAAATATCTACGATATTCCCACAATCACATTTTGCTCCATCTGAAACAAATATTTCATCAGCCTTAATATCAATTCCTCTTAATTTATAGTCATTTTCTACTATCGCATTTCTTAAAAATTCATATCCTTGTTCTGGACCATATCCCTTAAAACCTTCCTCTGTAGAAATTTCATCAACGGCATTTTTCATGGCTTCCGCACACACAGGTATTATCGGTCTTGTTACATCACCTATACCTAACTTTATTATCTTTTTATCAGGATTTTTTTCTGAAAATTTGGCAACTTTTTTAGCAATAGTTGAAAATAAATAACTTTCTTGTAATTCTAAAAAATTCTCATTAATAAAACTCATATCTTTACCTTCTTTCTCTTAAAATAATATTAATTATGAAAAGATTTTATCACACTAACATTAATTTCTGCAATATATCTTTAATAAAATAATTAATATTATGTCACTGGATAATAGTTTTTAATATAAATCCTCTAGAACAAAAGGGGGATATTCTCTAATGTTAAATTACCAAAATTCATTTCAAAGTACCTGTCTTTGTTTGTGTGTCAATTTTATGAAATAAAATTATGTACCTATTGGCACAAATTTTTTAATGTAATAGGAAAATTAAAAAACACCACTTTTTAAAGTGGTGTTGGGGAAGAAAAAAATTATAAAAGGTTTGTTTATTAACCTCTTTATGAGGATATTTTATCCCCCTAATATTAAAATAACCTTAAAATTTATTATTTCTCTAAATATTTATTAAAAATTATTTCTTTTGACTTTAATAAACCTATTATAGAATTAACATCTTTTATTTTTTCATCTTCTAATAATTTATAAACATCTAATATTGGAAGCGGAAATAAGCTTAAAAATTCATCAAAATCTAAATTTTGTTCTTGTATTTTTTCGACATCTAAAGCTAAAAATAAATGAGTTTCACTTGTACAGCAAGCAGGATCAGAATAAAATGACATTAACTCAAACATCTCTCCTGCAATGCAACCTGTTTCTTCTAATAATTCTCTCCTAGCAGTTTCATTAAAATTTTTATCATCTTCTTCTATTAATCCTGCTGGTATCTCAATAGAATCCACTATTCCTCTTCCTGCTCTAGGTTGCTTTGTAAGATATATCTTTCCATCTTTCGTTACTGGTACTATACAGACAGAATTTTTCTTTTTTATCACCTCACGAGAAATTATTTTTCCATTTGAAAGCTTGATTTTTAGTTCATCTAGTTTTAAAAATCCTGAATATTTATTCTCTCTTTTTACTATATTCATATACAATTTTTCCTTTCTAATATTATCATAAAACAACTTTATTAACTAACTTACTTATTACTGCCAAAACTATATAAATAATAGCAATACTTGCACCAGTAGGTAGATTTATAAAAAAAGAAATTATAATTCCTAATACAAAACAAATTATGGAAATAACAGCAGACGCTATAACTAATTCTTTAAAACTCTTTGTTAATCCCTTAGATATATATGCAGGAAATACAATAAGGCTAGATATTAGTAATGTTCCCATCATTCGCATACCAAGTACAACAATAATAGCAGTTATTAAAGAAATCAAAAATTGATATGTAGTTACATTTATTCCCCTTGTTTTAGCAAATACTTCATCATAAGTAATTAAAAATAATCTGTTATAAAATAATACAAAAACAATTACTAAGATTAATGACATTAAAACACTTATAATAACATCACTTTTAGACATAGACAAAATACTACCAAACATATAATTTGCAACATCTATGTTAAAACCTGTTGAAATAGACGTTATAATTATACCTATGGCTAAAGCTCCAGTAGATACTAATGCAATTGTAATATCTCCAGATTCACCTTTTTTTTGACTTATAAACATAATAACAAAAGAAGCTATTATAACTAATGGAATCGATATATATAATGGTGGTAGATTTAAAGCTACAGCTAGGGTTAAAGAAGCAAACCCTACTTCCCCTAATCCATGTCCTATCATAGAATAATTTTTTAATACTAAAACAACGCCTATTAAAGCAGCACATAAAGAAATTGCAATTCCGCAAATTAATGCCCTTTGTATAAATGTATAATCCAACAATGTTAATATTTCACTCATCTTTTTACCTTCTTAAAAATTTATTTTTAAAAATTTTATCATATATTAAAATAAAGTCAAGGAAACACAAAAAAAAGCATGTGAAAAAGTTCACATGCTTTTTTATGTTTCCTAAATTTCGCTAGCTATTACTTTATTTTTATACACCATAAATGTAATTGTTTTAGTAGATGAATCTTCATCATCATCATCTTCATATGACATTTCTACTTTTGCTTTAACTTTATATAATCCTTTACAATCGTCTTCTTTTTCAACTGATTTTATTTCTATTAGTTTTACTGAAAATTCATCATAATCTTCAAAATATTCGATTCCTTTTTCAATGCTTTCTTCTTCATCTTCAATATCTTCATCTTCTACATCATCATAAGCATCTTCAAATTTCTTTGCTTTCTTCTCACAGTCAGTCCAAGCTACAGCTCCTTGTGCATCATAATATTTTAACATTTTATCTGCATCTAAATTATTCATTCCTTTAATATAACCTTTTACTGCTCTTTTTGGTCCACCTGTCAATAATGAAATAGCTACTATTAAAACAATAACAACTACTACCACAGCTATTACTAGTTTTGAATGTGCTTTTACCCAAACTAATGCTTTTGCTAAAGCTTCTTTTACTTTATCCATTTT
>CAYOBB010000105.1:0-3740 GCA_964402195.1 uncultured Clostridium sp.
TATTATAGTGATTCAATCAATAATCCATATGGAGATAGAAAAAAAGAAGAAATAATAGAAATATGTAAGAATAATGTAAAATTGCTAATAGATAAAAAATGTAAAATAATAGTGATAGCATGTAATACAGCAGTAGCAACAGCTATAGAGCCTTTGAGAAAAATATATTCTAAGAAAATGTTTATAGGTATAGAACCTGCATATAAAATGGTACATGATTATAATCCTCATGGTGTAACTTTAGTAATGGCAACTAAAAGAACAATAGAAAGTGAAAGATTTAATATTCTTTTTAATAAATATAATAACCATAAAACATATTTATTACCATGTGTAGGATTAGCTGATATTATAGAACAAGGGAAAAAAGAAGAATTAAAAATTTACCTAAAAGAAACATTATCACCATATAAAGGAATTGTAGAAAACGTTGTACTTGGATGTACACATTATCCATTAATAAAAGACGAAATAGAAAAAGAACTTGGAAAAGTAAAATTCTTTGATGGTTCAAATAGATTAGCTATACATTTAAAACAAGTTTTGAAGGAAAAGAAATTATTAAACAATATAGGAAAATCAGATATAGAATTCATAGATTCAAGTAATTCTGAATCAAAAGAAAAAAGATTTTATGAAATCTTAAAAAACTTAAATTAAAAAATTCTAATGTAAAATCATATAGTATATTTGGAGTGGTATCGAAGTGGTCATAACGAGGCGCACTCGAAATGCGTTAGTCCTGAAAAGGATCCGTGGGTTCGAATCCCACCCACTCCGCCAAAGAATAATATTAAAGGATAATATAAAACTTATCCTTTAATATTATTTCTTTTTTAATATAATAAGAAAAGTTATACTTTCTTATTATATATTTTTACAGACTGACACTAGAGAATGTCCCTTTTTGTTCTAAAATATCTATTAATCCACAACACTCTTTTCCTTCATAACATACACGGTCAGTAACACAAGTAGAACCAAGACCTTTTCCTAAAAGGGGAGAAACTTCTTTTACTTGTTTTGCGATTTCTTTTGCGATATTCCTAATTTGCCACTGAGCTTTATTACAACAGCGTAATCTCAAAATCCATTGAAGAGATCTACCATTTAACGAAGTCATAACATTTACCATTTGACATCCAAGATAGAAATATATTAAATCTTCTTCAAAAACATCATATTTTTTAAATTCTTCGAACATTTCAATATTCTTATTTATAGCTGAATTAAATAATTCAAGAGCACTTTGTTTAGCATTTATTGTAGGCGGTGTAACAAAATCCTTTAAATTCCACATAGGAGTAAAATTAGGTACTAATAGAGAATGCATCCTATGTCTTGTAAGATGAGTTAGAATAGATAAAGAAATAGGAATTTGAAAAGTGAAATTTACTTGTTCTAATTCTCTACGCTCTTCTTTATGAAGAATTATATCCATTAAATTAGATTTATAATTAGAATCTTTTCTATTAGAAGAATTTAATATATTTTCTGCTGTTCCTTCTGAACATTGATAATTATACATAATACAAGATTTTAATATAACTTCATCAGGAGTTGGTGTATAACTTAAAAGAGTTGGCTTATCTAAAATTTTAATTTCAGGTCTATTATAAAAAGAATTGATATAAGATAATTCATCAGTAGGAAATCCTTTATAATTTTCAATATTTTCAGTTAAATAAGGAACAAATCTTCTAATTAAATCTAAAAAGATATTGCCTAATTCTTTTAATTCAGTAATTTTGCTTAAAGAGCCATATAAAAGAGAAATAGTAAGCCTTTCTAAATTTCTAGCATCTAATCCCATTATAATATTACTATAATAAGAATATGGTAATATAAATCTTGCATCTTCTACATTTATATCTGAATCTACTAAATCACCATAAGTATTAAATAAAAATTTCATATGCTTAGTATATTTTTCTTTCAACTCATTATTATTTTCATGTAACTTTCCATCTTTATCTCTAAAATCAGGAACGTAAAATCCAGCAGTTCTAAAATCAACTTCACGTCTAGATTTTATAGTAAAAGAAGTTAATCTATTACCAATGATGGTTTGTTCAACTATGGGAGTAACATCACAAATAGCAAATACTAGATAATCATGTTCAATTATAGATTTATGTCCCATACCAATAATTCTTTTAATTAATCTTAAATTTTTTTCATAATCATTACAATTTTCTAATACTTCAAAAACATTTCCAGGGAATCTTGAAAGTTTTCCTGCAGCAGCAACTTTTTGAACTCTAGATTCTAGTTCATCTTTAGTACATCCTCCTAATAATTCTATTTTCATAATTCACCTCTATTAAAATTATTTTAAATTTTGTATATCATAAAATAAAATTTATTGCAATAGAAGAATAGTTTTAACTTTCGGTTTTTGCAAAATATTTGTTAGCTATTTTCTTACAACAGGTTTTATTTATCAGATACTTGGAAATGTTTGTTATCTAAAACAGAAATTTTAGTATTTTCAATAAGTTTATAAAAAATATCGAAAATTAATGAGAATAGTAAATACCAAAATAGGAAAAAATACAGGTAAATAGGAGAATGAAATGATAATATCAGTATTAATGATAATTTTAGGATTTGTATTTTTAGTAAAAGGTGCAGATTTTTTAATTGATGGGTCAAGTAGCATAGCAAAAAAATTAAGAATATCAGAAATGGTAATAGGACTAACAATAGTAGCAATAGGTACGTCTTTGCCAGAATTAGTTGTAACAATAAATGGAGCCAAAGAAGGTCATTCAGATTTATCAATAGGAAATATAATAGGAAGTTGTATACTTAACTTATTATTAATATTAGGAATTTCAAGTATTATAAGACCAATAAAAATGCAGCGAAAAATACAAATATCTAATCTTATATTTTCTTTTATATCTGTAATTATTGTATGGATATTTGGAAATATAGGTATGGAAATAAATAGAGGAGAGGGAATTTTATTATTATTAATATTTTTTCTTTTTATGATGAATTTAGATTATTCTAAACAAATAGAAGAAGAAAAAGAAAGTAAAAATATATTTTTTTCTATTATATTTATAATAATAGGAATACTTGGACTAAAATTTGGAGGAGATTTTGTAGTAGATTATTCAATAGAAATAGCTAGAATGTATGGAATAAGTGAAAGTATTATAGGGTTAACTATAATATCAATAGGAACATCCCTGCCAGAATTAATAACAGGAATAGTTGCATCTAAGAATGGCAAAGGAAGTTTGGCACTTGGAAATATAATAGGATCAAATATATTTAATTTATTATTAGTATTTGGAATTTCGTCGATTATACACCCAATAAAGTTTTCTAATCAATATAATATATATTTTCTATTTTTATTCGTATCAACATTATCATTAATATTATTTGATTATATTGACGAAAAAAACAAAATTACACGAAAAAACGGTGTCATTTTATTATTTTTATTCTTTATATATCTAACTAAAATATTATATATAAAATAAAATTTTTAAAAAGTATTGCACTTTAAAAAAGTATAATGTATAATTTTTACAAATCTGGTAAAAATAAAATTATAACATTCCTCTTTAGCTCAGTTGGTAGAGCGCTCGGCTGTTAACCGATAGGTCGTTGGTTCGAGTCCAACAAGAGGAGCCAGCAGATAATATTACAATAACGATTTTTATTAAAATAGAAAATCGTTATTGTTTTAAAGAAGAGAATAAAAAGTAATATAGAAATTA
>CAYOBB010000106.1:0-3736 GCA_964402195.1 uncultured Clostridium sp.
TTCATAATTATCCTTTCTTTTGTTATTATAAAATAAAAAATTAATTATTACAATAAAAGTTTCGGTATTTGTTACTAGTTAAGTTACTGGATAATGTTTTTTGTATAAAATCCGTCAAAGATTAAAGCTGTAGGGTGTCAGAGTCTTGGTCAACCTGCCAATCCAAGAATCATATTTTCGAGTGGAGTGAGTTTCTCACCTACAGTGCTTGTGGCAAGCCTTTTAAGATTTTTTTATTTTAGGTCATTATCTAGTAATACTAGTTAATGTTTTAATTTAGTAACTGGTATTTTTTATTCTACATTTTTTAAAGATTCTATCATATCAATTTTCTTTAAACTAAAATGAGTAATTATATTAACAATTATAGTAAATATTACTGTTATAAAGGTAGATATAACATAACTTATTGGCTTTACATGTCTAACAAACATTAAAGTATCTATTTCACAAGTCGTTATCATGAAATAACTCAAATATAAGCCAGCTACTAAGCCTATTACTATTCCTAGCATTGTTAATATTATATTTTCTCTTGTTATATATGAATCAACTTCTTGATTATAAAAACCTAATACTTTTAAAGTAGCTATTTCTCTTTTTCTTTCACTAATATTAATATTAGATAAATTATATAAAACCACAAAAGCAAGCAAAGCTGCAGATATAATTAAAATAAGAACAACAGAATCTAGAGAGCCCATCATATCTGTTACTGTTTTTACAGTATCTTCTGAGGATATAATTCCTGATACAATTTCATTATTCATAATTTGCTCATCTAATTTATTTTTTTGTTCTTCTGTTAATGAAGAATTTGTACTGATTAGTATAACATTAGTATTATACTCACCATATATTTCTTCATAAGTTTTTTTAGTTAAATATGCATAATGATTAACATAGTTTTCTACTATATTTTTTACTTTTAATGTATATTCATTTTCGTTTTCATCTTTCAATGTAATTTCTTCGCCTTCTTTTACGTCTAACAATTTAGCTAGTTTTTCACTTATAACAATAGTATTATCTTCTAACTCCACTTTTTCTTCTTTATTTTCTATATTATTTAAATTAATTACATTTTTTAATTTCTCTTCTTCATCTGTAACAACCAGTGTTGCTTCTTTTTCTGTCTCACCTTTATAAATATCAATTGACTCCATAGATGTAGCTACAACATTTGTAATATCATCATTTTCTTCTAAGTTTTTTACTAATTCAGTACTATCTACATTTGATTTTATATTAATCATTTTATCATAAGTAAATACTTTTCCAAACTGATAATTTACAATATCTTTTATTGAGTCCTTTAGACCAAATCCTGCAAGTATTAAAGCTGTGCATCCAGCAATTCCTATAATTGTCGCTAATGCTCTCGTTTTATATCTAAACAAATTTCTAACAGTAACCTTCTTTGAAAATTTTATTTTCTTCCAAATAAAAGTTATTTTTTCTACTAGATTTCTTTTTCCTACTTTAGGAGCTTTAGGTCTCATAAGTACAGAAGGTGTATTTTTTAATTCTTTCTTTGCTACATAAATAGTAGTTCCGCAAATACATATAATTCCAATTATTAAACCTATTATTCCATAGGTTAAACTAAATTCACACACAAAATTTGGAACTGAAAATAACATTTGATATATATTCCAAATAATATTTGGTAACAAACTACAACCTATTATCATTCCAATTATTCCGCCAATAATCGTTGCTGATAAAGAATAAATTATATATTTCATTATTATCTTTATATTACTAAACCCTAATGCTTTTAATGTTCCTATTTCTGTCCTATCTTCTTCTACCATCCTCATCATAGAAATTAGACTAATAAGTATTGCTATTATATAAAATACAAGAGGAAAAACATTTCCTATCTTTTCTATATTTTCTGTTGCATCAATAAAGTTTTTATATCCAGTATTATCATTTCTACTTAATATATACCATTTGGAAGGTGTTAATGTAGTCGTATCTATCTGAATATTAGCTATTTGCATTTGATTAATATATTCACCATAAACTTCACTATACCTGTTTTCTTCTCTTTCTTCTTTTATATTTTCAATTTCTTTTATTGTATCATCAACTAATTTTTCATATTCATCCGTACTTGTAATAGAATAAGCAGCACCTTTGACTTTTACATAAATTGAATTGAAATATTCTTGCTCAAATACTTCTTCTTTAACATACATATAATAATCAATTTGTCCTTTGCCTTTACTACTAGTACCTCTATCTATAGAAAAATATAATGGACTAATTACTGTACCTACAATTTTAAATTCCTGAACTAAAAGTTCATTATCTTCTACAGATACAATATCTCCAATTTTTAAGTTATTCCTATTTAAAAATTTCTCTTCTACTACAATTTCATTATTTTCAGCAGGTAAACTTCCTGATGTCAAATAAATATTATTTATATTTTGTCTTTCTCCTATTAGCTTTACAACATATTCCTTCTTTTCACTACTTACAATTTCATCTTTTGAATATACTCCATAAGCATTATCAACACTTTCTATCTGTTTTATTTTCTCAATATCATTTTCTGTACTTCCTAAAATAGATACAATTTCTATATCATATACATTTTGATTATCCATAAATAAATCTAATGATTTTAACATATCTGGTGAAGTTGCTTTTATACCTGCAAAAAATCCTACTCCCAATAAAGACATACATAATAACGAAAGAAATCTTCGATATGTATTTTTTATCTTTCTAATACTACTTACTAATAATTTATCTTTTCTCACTACCATTCAATCTCCTCTGCTGATTTTGGATTTTGATTAATGATTATATCTTCAACTTTTCCATTTTTAAATTTTATAACTTTATCCGCCATTTCTGAAATAGCACTATTATGTGTAATAATAATAACAGTCATTTTCTCTTTTCTACACGTGTCTTCTAATAATTTTAAAATCTGTTTTCCTGTATTATAATCCAGAGCTCCTGTTGGTTCATCGCATAATAATAACTTAGGATTTTTAGCTATTGCTCTTGCTATTGCTACTCTTTGTTGTTCACCACCAGATAATTGCGATGGAAAGTTAGCTTTTCTATTTTCTAGTCCTACTTTATCTAAAACACTACTTGGTTCTAAATAGTCTTTACACAACTGAACTGCTATTTCTACATTTTCAAGTGCTGTTAAATTTGGAATTAAATTATAAAATTGAAAAACAAACCCGATATCATTTCTCCTATATTTGATTAAGCTTTTTTCTTTTAGATTTGTAATATTCTCTCCATCAATTATTAACTCTCCAGAAGTCACATTATCCATTCCACCTAGAATATTTAAAGCAGTTGTTTTACCTGCACCAGATGGTCCTAATATACATACAAGCTCACCTTTTTCAATTGAAAAAGAAGCTTTGTCTAATGCTTTTATTTCAATTTCTCCCATTTTATAAATTTTTATAACATCTTTAAATTCAATATATGACATAATTTTCTCCTTTTATTCTTATTTATCATAGTAATGTTAATTATATATTAACTTTTCAAATTTTTCTATAACAAAAGGGGACATTTTCTAATGTCAAACTATTAAAATTATCTGCAAAGTCGATTTTTCCTATACAATAAAAAAAAGTACATTTTTATATTGTACTTTCCTTTTTAGAATAAAATTTTAAATTATCCTCTAAACACCTTAAGATTTTCTCTTTTTTACCTTTATACTTACTTAATTTTCCTGTATATA
>CAYOBB010000107.1:0-3688 GCA_964402195.1 uncultured Clostridium sp.
TGGCTGGGGTGGTAAGATTCGAACTTACGAATGATCGGGTCAGAGCCGATTGCCTTACCGCTTGGCGACACCCCAATATAAGAGTATTATATAATGCAAATTGAATTTTGACAAGATTTATTGTAAAAATAATTAAAACTATTTATTAATATAAATGTTTCTGTTATAATTAACTTACTTTGTAAAAAGAGATGTAGGAAAAGAAGAGGTAAGGAATAATGAATAAAAATATTGTCGGATTAATTGTTTCTATTTTATATATTGGGTTAGTGTTATTAACGTCAAAATTATTAGATAAAAAAAGTAAAGAGGCTAGTAGAAAATATATACATATAATGCTTAGTAATTGGTGGATTATAGTTATGATTTTTTTTGATTCTATTATATATGCATCAATTATGCCAGCAATCTTTATTGTAATAAATACTTTTTCATACAAATTTAAATTAATAAAGAGCATGGAAAGGGAAGAAAATGATGGCTTTGGGACTATATATTATGCAATTACTTTATTTATTTTAGCTATTTTTACAATGTATATAAAAAATCCTATAATAGGTCTTTCTGGTATTTTTGCTATGGGATATGGTGATGGATTTGCTGCAATAATTGGTCAAAAAATTAAAAGTAAAGAGTATAAAATATTTGGGTGTACTAAAACTGTAGCAGGTTCATTAACAATGCTAATAATTAGCTTGATAATATTAATCCCAATTTTTGGTTATTTACAAATTGATTTGTTTTTAATTAAAGCATTATTAATCGCGATTTTAGCAACTGTATTGGAATTTGTTTCTGTTAAAGGATTAGATAATATAACAGTACCTTTAATTGTGTCTCTTTTTACATATATATTTAGTTTGTAAAATTTAGGAGCAACATATGATATTAGATAATATAAATTTTCCAGAAGATATAAGGAAATTAAATTTAGAAGAAAAAAAGAGACTTGCTGAAGAAATTAGAAAATATATATTGAAAATAGTTTCTAAAAGTGGAGGGCATTTAGCGTCAAATTTAGGTGTTGTTGAACTTACTATTGCGCTTCATTCTTGTTTTAATATGCCTGAAGATAAAATTGTATGGGATGTGGGACATCAGACTTATGTTCATAAGATTTTAACAGGTAGAAAGGATAGATTAAATACTCTTAGACAGTTTGGAGGAATAGCTGGTTTTCCACGAAGTAATGAATCAGAATATGATACTTTTGATACTGGTCATAGTAGTACATCTATTTCTGTCGCTTTAGGAATGGCTAGGGCGAGAGATATCTTAAATAAAGATAATAAAGTTATTGCAATAATAGGTGATGGAGCTTTAACAGGAGGAATGGCTCTAGAAGCGTTAAACGATGCAGGAGTATCTAAAACGAATTTAATTGTTATATTAAATGATAATGAAATGAGTATTTCTAAAAATATTGGTGGATTGTCAATGTTACTTACTAAGCTTAGAACTAAGAAATTTTATACTAAATCTAATATTTCAGGGAAAAAGGTTATAAGAAAAATTCCTTTTATAGGGGATAAAATTGTTAGATTCGTTGTAAAAATGAAAAGAGGCATAAAGCAACTTATTATTCCAAAAATGTATTTTGAAGATATTGGATTTCGTTATCTAGGTCCAGTAGATCGGTCATGATATAGAAAAATTAGAGTCGATTTTTAATATTACTAAAAATTTAGATGGACCAGTTCTTATCCATGTTATTACTAAAAAGGGAAAAGGATATAAATTTGCAGAAAAGATGCCTGATAAATTTCATTCAATCTCTAAATTTAACTTAGAAACAGGAGAGAAACTTTCTAAATCAAAAAAAGATTATTCAGCAGTTTTAGGAGAAGAATTAGTACGTCTTGCCAAAAAGGATGATAAAATAGTTGCTGTTACTGCTGCTATGAAAGATGGAACAGGCCTTTCTAATTTTGAAAGAGAATTTCCAGATAGATTTTTTGATGTTGGAATTGCGGAACAACATGCTATTTCTATGGTTTCTGGTATGGCAAAAGAAGGTTTAAAACCAGTTTTACCAATATATTCTTCTTTTTTACAAAGAGGATATGACCAGTTAATACATGATATGTGTATACAAAATTTGCCAGTAACTGTTTGTATTGACAGAGCAGGAATTGTTGGAAATGATGGAGAAACTCATCAAGGAATTTATGACTTATCTTTTTTAAATACGATACCAAACATGAATATAATGGCTCCAAAAAATTTTGAAGAGTTAAGAAAGATGTTAGAATTTTCTATAAATTCTAAACTTCCAATGGCTATTCGCTATCCTAAGGGTGGAGAAGATGATTGCGAATTTGAAATGATGGACGAAATAAAACTTGGTACTTCTGAGCTAATAAGAGAAGGAAGGGATATTACGATTTGTGCTATTGGAAAGATGGTTTCTTATTCAAAAAGAGTGGCTGAAATATTAGAAAAAGAAGGAATTTCTTGTGAGGTTATTAATGTTAGGTTTTTAAAACCACTAGATAGCAAGGCTATTATTAAATCAGTTCAAAAAACGAAAAGAATAATAACCATTGAAGATAATTCTTTAAGTGGTGGATTAGGTTCTTCAGTGAATAATGTGTTAATAAATAAGGATGTTGAAATTTTAAATATGGGATATCCTGATGTGTTTGTAAAGCATGGTTCTATAGAAGAGCTTGAAAGATTATATGAAATGGATGTAGAAGGATTAGTAAAAAAGGTAAGAGAAAAATGCAAAGAGAAAATAAACAATTAGATGCAGATAAAATATTAATTGCAAAAATGAGAGATAAAGAGAAAATATGTAAAGTCAAAAATAAGATTACTTATACAGATTTTTTAGATATTTATCAAAAAAGTATTTTGTTAAGAGAAGTTAAAGAAAAAAATATTATTTTTGGCGGATATGAGGGAGCCGAAAGAGAAATTTTATTATTTTATCCTGATAAATTAGAAAAAAATATTGCTAAACAATATTTTGATAGTATATTAAAAGTTATACGAATAAGTCTTCCAAATGATTTAAAAGGGGAGTATGAGCATAGAGTATACTTAAGTGGTATTATGAAAATAGGTTTAGAAAGAGAAAAGTTTGGTGATATAATAGTTAATCATGATGGAGCTGATATAATTGTTTTTAATGAAAATGTTCAATATATAAGGGATTCTTTAATAAATTTGAAGAGATTTAGAAAGAGTATTATTGAAATTAAACAGATAAATCAAATTATAAAAAGATGTGATAAATACGAGGAGTTTTCTATAATTATACAATCTATGAGAGTAGATAACTTTGTTTCGGAGATAGCTAGAAGTTCTAGAAGTGTAGCAAATGAATACATAAAAGATGGAAGAGTTTTTATAAATTCAGAATTAGTCATAAAGTCTTCTAAAAATATTAACATTGGTGATGTGATTACTATTAGAGGAAAAGGAAAATATATTGTGGGAGATATAATTAGACAAACTGGCAAGCGGAAGAATAGTTATATATATAAAAAAACGAATGTAAAAATAACATATAATAAATAAATTAAGCAAATACTACACTAAAGAGGTGTAGTATGACCGAGAAAGAAATATTAAAATTATGGAAATCAGGATTAAGTAAAAATCAATTATCAATAATGTATAAGAGAAGATATAATCAAGCAGTAAAAATAATAAGATTAAATCCAAAACGGGAGAAAAGCAA
>CAYOBB010000108.1:0-3679 GCA_964402195.1 uncultured Clostridium sp.
TAATGTTCCTATATTAGATATTCCAAATCCAGAACTTCCTGTTATTGTTCCCCCTGTTACTGTTACTTCTCCTATACCCATATTACGTATTCCATATTTTTTTCCCGTTATTGTTCCTCCCGTTACTGTTACTCCTCCTGTACTATCATTATATATTCCACCTGCATAATTTCCTGTCGCTGTTATTGTTCCTCCTTTTACTGCTATAGTTCCTGTACTATTATTATATATTCCATATCCAGAACTTCCTGTCGCTGTTATTGTTCCTTCATTTACTGTTACTTCTCCTGTACTATTATTATATATTCCACTTGCATAACTTCCTGTCGCTGTTATTGTTCCTCCATTTACTGTTACTTCTTCTGTACTATTATTATATATTCCATATGCATAACTTCCTGTTGTTATTGTTCCTCCATTTACTGTTACTGTTCCTGTACTATTATTATATATTCCACCAGTATAATTCCCTGTTGTTTCTATTATTCCACCTGAAATTTTTAATAGTCCTGAATTATTTATTGCATATTTTCTAGAACTATTTGTTGATACTAGCGCTGTTTCTATTTTTCCACTTGTTATCTCTAGAATTGCTCCTTCTTGATTCGTTATACTAGCAGTAATGTTTATTATGCCTGTTTCTTCCTCAACTTCTTCCCCAACATTTTCATCTACTATTTGAAGTTTTCCACTATTACTTAACCCTCCAATTAATGTAATTAAATTTTTATTTAAATTAATTTTTATATTTTTACTACTATCTACTTGAATTTCTGTCTCTCTTGTAATATCTTTTATCAGTACTATCTCTACTTGGCTTCCATCTGTAGCTATTTTTACATTTGCATAATTTATTGCATCTTCTAATGCAGTAAATGTCTTCTTTCCTATAGTTGCTTCTGCATCTGTTGGAATTGCGAGGATTGCTACTTTTTTTCCATCAACAGCAGTTATTGAAGGATTTCTCATATATGGAAGATCTGTTACTTCACCAGATATTGCTGTACTTCCTATTATTTTTCCATCATAATAATTAAAAGTACCATTATTCTCTACTCCACAATTATTTCCTTCAATCATAGGAACTTCAATAGAAACTTCACTATTATCTTCACCCAATGTTAAAGTACCTGAATTACTTATTCCAGTAGAATCACTTTTTATATTCCCTGATATAATAGTTAAAGTACCTAAATTACTTATTCCAATTCCAGTACTATCAATAGCATATCTTGAAGCTTCTCCATCTGTTTGAATTGTAGATTGAATAATTAGATTCCCACCATTTTGAATTTGGATACCAGTTCCATTAGACGTCATTGTATAATTTTGAAAATCTATTGTGATATTTTTAGTTTCAGAAACTGTTACATTTTCTTCTGAAAAATCTCTTAATATTAGAATAGTATTACCTATTGTAGCGGCATCAATAGCCTCTTGAAGGCTATAATAAATAGCTTCCGTTTCAGAAATTTTAGCAACAGGCTCTTTCCAATTTGCTTGTAATGAGATCTTATTTTCACCATTTTCTTCATATGAAATTCTACTTGCTATATCTGGATCAATTTTTGTTACTCCAGACTCAATAATTTCGCCATTTTTAATTGCATTCCATGAGTCAAAAGAATAATTTTGTCTTATAGGATTTATTAATGTTAATTCTTCTTCAGTAGATTTATATGTTGTTGGACCTCTTTCATCATTCCAATATCCTCCATTTAAGTCATATTCTATATTATATGTAATTTCTTGTTCGGCAATTTTCTCCCAAGAAGCATACACAGTAGTATCTTGAGTAATCGATAGTGTTTCTAAAATATCTCCTACTCCACTATTATTTAAAACCCAGCCTTTAAATTCATATCCATCTCTTTCTGCAAAATCACTTAATTTTTTTATATCCTCATTATTAAAATCTAATTCTTTACTTGTAGAAAAACTAATTTTTCTATCTTCTTCTTTTTCTTCATTTAGTGTATCATCTAAGAAATCAAAAGTAATTGTAAAAGATTCTTCTCCTAAATTAATATTTGCATACTCCTCATTTGCCTTATGATACTCATTATCTTCAATATTTATTCCGTCACTACTGTATACTATATGACTATCAAGATTTACATAATAATCTGTTTCATAGTTTAGTTTTAAATTTTCACCTAACTTTTCTGTATCAATTTTAGAATATGTATTACCATCATTTTCACTTTGATCTATTCCAAATATTTTTTTATCATCAGATACAGTTATAGTATCATTTGGATTTTGTGAAATAGGAAGACTTTTATTTTCAGCATAGTAAATATCAACTTTATCTTGAAGTGTTTGGATATCCGAATACATTTGATTTAATTTTTCCAAATGTACACTTGTTCTACTATTATAAATTATTACTGTAGAAATAATTAATAGTAAAATAATCGTTGCAATTAATGTTACCATTGATATTCCTTTTTCACTTTTTAATCTAACTTTCTGCATTATTTTTCTCCTATCTTTAAAATCCATTGTTTTTAACTTTATACCAAATACGATTTTGGTTCAAAATCATTAATGCTAATTATTATTAATAATTATTTTATCTCTATTTAATACTTTAACTTATAAATAAAGTTAGTCAAGAGTTAATATTAGTATCTTTTTATTTTTATAAGTCCAAAAAAACTAGGGAAATAAGTAAAATTTATGTTTTTTAACTATAATATTAAATTTTGTTTATTTTTTTACATATACTTTAACAAATTTATAAAAATTACTAGGGAAAAACATATCTAACCTATATAATTCTCTAAACATGGACATAATATATAGATAATAAAACTTTCATTATATAAGGAAAGTGGCTTCGCCACATGCCACGCACTTCGTACGGGTGAATTAATGAAACTTAACCTTATTGTATAGGAAATTTTAAAGTTCTTTTTGATTGTTTTTGCTTGCTAACTCGCAAGCTATCAATCAAAAAGTCAATTTTCCTATACAATAAAAAAGCAAAGAGCATATAGATTACTTTTCACTAAAAAAATAATTTATATGCTCTTTGCACATTTGTGAAATAATATTGTTACTCTATTTTACTTTCTTTTCTAAAGAAGAAATTTTTTCATCCTGTCTCCAATTTTCAAAAGTGTTTTGAACAATATTTTTATTAGATTGCAAAATTTCTGAACTTAAATTGTCTAATTTATCAAGAATAAGTTCCCTAGAATCGTTTAGTGCATCAATTTTCCTTGATTGTTCAGTTTCTAGTATAATTATACTAGCTTGAGCTTTAGATATATCTGATTCAATATTATCAACTTTAGAATTTAAAACCTTTATATCCAACATCATCGTTTCATTTTCTTCTTTTAAACTTTTAACATCTAATTTGACAATACTCATATTTTTTTCCATATTAGTTACTTTCTTCTTGATTATATCGATGTCTTTTACTTTCTCTTTAATTTCATCAATATCCTTTACTTTCTCTTTAATTTCATCAATATCTTTTACTTTCTCTTTAATTTCATCAATATCTTTTACTTTTTCCTTAATTATATCGATGTCTGTCATTTTTTCCTTTAGTTCATAAACGATTTTCATATTCTCTTCTTGTAATTTCTTAAAAGTTTTCATTTCCTCTTGTAGTTCTTTAACAGTTTTCATTTCCTCTTGTAGTTCTTTAACAGTTTTCATTTCC
>CAYOBB010000109.1:0-3665 GCA_964402195.1 uncultured Clostridium sp.
GCACATGACTTTGACTCATGCATGCGCTAGTTCGAATCTAGCCAGCCCAGCCAATTCAAGACATTTTTTATCAAACAATGTCAAACAAAAATTATCTAATTAAACTTATTTTCGCAAGTGGGTTTAAATATGATAATTTTTTTATTTTATCAAAAACTAATTGCCTCTGATAAAACATTTGCAGAAATGTTTTTTGTATTACTTTCTAAATGTGTATAAAGATTAGTAGTAGTAGAATAGGTAGAATGACCTAGCCATTCTTGTATTGCTTTCATATAAAGATTTATAGAAATAATATTATTATGTAGAAATATAATGATATAAAAAGTATCAAACTATAGAAAAGAGAAAAAATGAGTGAAGATAAAAATGTATAATAGAGAAAAAGCAATATCGTATGCAAAAAAGTGGGCATATGATAGAAATCCTAAATATTATAATTATGATAGAATAGGTGGAGATTGTACAAATTATATATCCCAATGTATATATTGTGGAAGTGGAGTTATGAATTATGATAAAAATGGATGGTATTATAGAAACGGAAATGATAAATCACCAGCATGGACAGGAGTAGAATTTTTATACAAATTTATAACTCAAAATAAAGGAATAAGTATATTTGGAAAAGAGGTAAAAGAAAATGAAGTACAAATAGGCGATATTATACAATTAAGTTTTGATGGAAAAGTTTATTCACATTCTTTAATAATTATAGATAATATGAATTTGGCGATAGCCTCACATACGTTTGATGTATATAACAGAAAGTTATCTACATATAATTATAAAAACGCAAGATTTATTCATATAGAAGGTGTAAGAAAATAAGTAATTTTAGGACAAAAAGAAAAATCATCCTTGTTTTTTAGAAGATGATTTTTCTACCCATAATAAAATTACTTATTTAAAAAATCTTTTTCAACATATAACTTATGTGCAAATGACAGAGTTACACTTTTAAGAAGTCTCTTTTCAAAATTTAAATTATTTTCTAAAGCATAATCTTCTTGATTAAAAGTTAAACGTACAGCCTTTTCAAGTTCAAAACAAAAGCTATTATATGCTGTTTGAATATTTGTGTTTTTTATAGCTAGATTAATAAGTTCAGAAATATCATTAATACTATAAACTTGTTTAAGAACGCAAATAACAAAAAGACTTGCTATATGATTTCTATTATATTTCTTTTTTTCAGGAGCTGAAATTACTTTTTGTTTTACATAGTTATTAATCATAGTTTTTGTAATTATAGTACCATCTTTTATACCAATATAGGGTTCTAAATATTGTTCTAAAAGAGTTACTAATTGGTCAAGATACAAATCAATATTTGGAAGTTCCTCCCATCTAGGAATATGGAACTGACTAATTTCAATATCTTTTTTTTCTTCTAAATTATCTGTTTTTTTACTCATATATCACACTTCCTAACATATATATAATACCACATGGTCAAAAGTATTGTCAATTTCTTGACATGTTAAAAAGTATATGATAATCTAGTATTGAAAACTAGATAAGGGAGTAGATAAAATGGAAGATAAAAGGATGAATTTATATGAAGCAACAGAATTTAATAATATAAGAGAGGTTATAAATAATGCGATTTTGCAATACCCAGACAATAATGCATTTATTATCAAAAATAAAGAAAAGGAATATGAATATATAACATATAAAAAATTAGGAGAAGATATTAACGAATTAGGAACTGCATTAGTTAATAAAAAACTAAAAGGAAAAAAAATTGCTATTATAGGAAAAAATAGATACGAATGGATTCTTACATATCTAGCTGTAGTAAATGGAACAGGAATAGTTGTTCCACTAGATAAAGGTTTACCAGAACAAGAAATTGAATCTTCATTAGAAAGAAGTATGGCAGATGCTATAGTTTTTGAAAGTGCATACATAGAAATGATTCAAAATATAAAGAAAAATAATAGAACTCACGTAAAAGAATTTATCTGTATGGATGAACAATCAGAATTTGAAAATATATTTGAATTAATGAAAAATGGAAAAGAATTATTAGAAAATGGAAATAAAGATTTTATAGAAAGTAAGATAGATAATACTGCAATGAGTATTCTTTTATTTACATCAGGAACAACATCTGCCTCTAAAGCTGTTATGCTATCTCATAAAAATATAGCATCTAATATTTATTCAATGACAAAAAGTGAAGATATTCGTCAAACAGATACTAATATGGCATTTTTGCCATTTCATCATACTTTTGGATGTACAGGAATTTTAATGTTTTTAAGTAGAGGTGCAACAAATGTATTTTGTGATGGATTAAGACATATTCAGAAAAATTTAGTTGAATATCAGGTTTCAACATTTGTATGTGTTCCTTTATTAATAGAATCAATTTATAAAAAAGTATGGCAAGAAATAGAAAAAACAGGACAAACAAAAAAAGTAGAATTTGGAATAAAATTAACTAAATTTTTGTTGAAATTTGGAATAGATATACGTTCAAAAGTATTTAAACAAATAATAGATAAATTAGGAGGAAAATTACGCTCAGTAATAAGCGGAGCATCAAGTCTAGATCCAAAAGTTGCAAAAGGATTTAGAGATTTTGGAATAAGTGTAATTCAAGGGTATGGATTAACAGAAACTTCACCAGTACTTGCTGCTGAAAGTGTTAAAGCTTGCAAAACTGGTTCGACTGGACTTCCAATGCCAGGAGTTGAAATAAAAATACATAATCCAAATGAAGAAGGAATAGGAGAAATAATAGCTAAAGGACCTAATATAATGATTGGATATTATGAAAATGAAGAAGAAACAAATAAAGTTCTAAAAGATGGATGGTTTCATACTGGTGATTTAGCTTATATGGATAAAGATGGATTTATATTTATAACTGGAAGACAAAAAAATGTCATAGTTCTAAAAAACGGAAAAAATGTATATCCAGAAGAATTAGAAATTTTAATAGGTAACTTGCCATATGTTTCAGAATGCATGGTATATGGAAAAGAAAAGAATGATGATTTAGTAGTTTCTGCTAAAATCGTATATAATAAAGAATATGTGAAAGAAAGATTTCCAGAAAAAACAAAAGAAGAAATAGAAAGTATGATTTGGGAAGATATAAAAAATATAAATAACACAGTTCCAAATTATAAACATATAAAAAATATTATAGTAACAGATGAGGAAATGGTAAAGACAACAACGGCAAAGATAAAAAGGTTTGAAGAAATGAAGAAAATTCAATGAAATTACTAGACTATTTTATAAAAATATGCTATATTTAAATAGAACTTTGATTAATTCTTAAGGAGGAATGTGTATGTCTCGAAGGAAGAAAGCTTTAGAAAAGCAGCGGAAACAGAATTCTGCGGCTAAAAAGAAAAAGCAGGCTAAAAAAAATTATTATGCATCAATGGAGGCAAAACAAAAGTGGGAAAAGAAAAAAGCTCGGAAATTTCAGAGTGATTTTGACCACAAATAACATTCACTAAAATGAATGAATTATTAACGCATACAATAGATTTTTCTACTGTATGCGTTTTTAGTTGACAAAAAATAACCTAAAATATATAATATTTTTAAATAAAATAGGAGAGAGAAAATGCCTGAAAATATTGATATTATTGTTGTAAAAAGAGATGGAAAAAAAGTAGAATTTAATGGAGCGAAGA
>CAYOBB010000110.1:0-3661 GCA_964402195.1 uncultured Clostridium sp.
CAGTATCTACTATCTTTTCAGCAGACTGTTCTAAAACAACATGATCATAAGCTTTAAGTCTTATTCTGATTTTTTCACTTCCTACGCTTTGGTTTGATGTTGCCATTTTTTTCCCTCCTTAAAATAAATGTAACGGCAAGTTTTAAACGCACCCAGGTGTTTCTTTTAACCCCATTTATAAATCCAGCTACATCTTTCGTGTTCTGGATAAGTGTGCTTTTATCAAACTTATCGCCCGGTCTAAGCCAAGACATACTCTGCAAGAGTTCCCTCCACATTACCGTGTAGCCACATCTTGCTTCATCGCTTTTCTTACGCCTAAATATTATACATCGGCAATTCTTTCCTGTCAATACTTTTCTTGAAATATTTTTCCAGTCAGTCTTAAACCCTAAATTAAAATAAAATAATATATTATTTTTTGAATGATGTTAAGTCTTGGAAGAGCCATTTCTCCTTGTCTAACAATTCGGTGACGACAGCAAGGAATAAAAAAATAATATATTACATTTTTACGGATTTTAACTGAATAGTAACTCAGTTTTTCCAATATTTATTAACAATAAAATCTATAGGAAAAAGGTCGCATGACATGCGACCCCTACGATTGTCTCTTATTTTCTTTATATTTTTATGGAAATTTCTTTATTCTGTTCTTAGTGCATCTACTGCATCTTTCTTTGCCGCTATTTTAGCAGGTATCCATCCACCAATCATTGTAATAATCGTACTAATTAATACTAAAATAATTGCATGATTTATTTGTAAATTAGCTACATTTTCTAAGTCTGATAAACTTTTTATAACTTTATTTATTGGAATTGTAAGTAAATATGCAATTCCAATTCCTAATGCTCCTGAAAAAATTCCCAATATAAATGTTTCTGCATTGAATACTCTTGTAATATCTTTTTTTCTAGCACCTAACGCTTTTAGTATTCCGATTTCTTTTGTTCTTTCTAAAACTGATGTATATGTTATTATACAAATCATTATTAAACTTACAACTAATGAAATCGCAGCAAAAGCGATTAATACAACTGTAATTCCATCCATTATTCCTGATGTCATTTCTGTTATTGTCTCTGATAAATCTTGATAAATAATTTTATCATCATCTGCTTTTCCTTCATTATATTTATCTAAATATTCACAAAGTTTTTCTTTGTTTTCAAATGATGTTGGGTAAAGAATTGCAAATAATGGAACTTCACTTCCTCCTAAGTAAGATACAACTTGTGACTTTTCCGCTTCTGAAGTAAAATCTTGTTTTGTTAATATATTGTAATTTACTTGTTTTTGATCTTTTACTATATCTGAATTTATAGCTTTCTCTTCTACCATTTTATTTAAATCACTACTATATGCAATTCCATCTGCTAATAATGATATTTTTACATCTTCTTTTGCCCTTACCACACCAACAACATTCAAAGTTACAGAATTTTGGCTATTAAACATTCCTTCATAGTCTGTATTAAATGTATATGTTCCATATCCTGTTTTTACATAGTAGTCATTATTATCTATTAATTTTAGTTCTAATCCTACTATATCTCTAAATTTAACGCTTTCTATATTTTCAGTATCAAATCCTAAATTTTTCATAGTATCTATAGAAACTCTATTTTTATTATCAACTACTAAAACAACATCTGTAGGTTCTTCTGGATAATCTCCTTCTAAAATATCATAATACTCTTTTAAATAATCTCTGGTTTCATCTAACATTTTAGGATATGTAGTTGCATTTATAGAAGTCATCCCTCTAGCATCTGAGCTCGCTGTTTGGTTTACTCCTCCTTCTACTTTTATCGGAATAATTTCATTATTAGTATTTCTTCTTAGTAAATTTAAATTTGTTAAGCTTATATATCCTATACTACTACATATATCTTTATCTACGCTTTCTATATATTTCATATACTCGTTAGACAAAACATTTATATGAATTTTACTTGTTAAACTAGAATCATATAAATATAGTTCATCAGTATCAGCATATTCTCTAGTTCCTTTTATCATATCTGACATCTCATCTTGAGCGTCTGTTATCTGTTCTTCGTCCATTTCCATTGATGATTGATTAATAATAATAGGGAATTGATCCATTGTATCTTTTATGTACCCATCTATTTTAGTCTGAAATCCTGTAGACAAACTCAATATTACTGCTATTCCAATAATACCTATACTTGAGGCAAATGCTGTTAAAAAAGTCCTTCCCTTTTTAGTTCTTATATTATTAAAAGATAAATGAAGGGCTGTGAAAAAATTCATACTTGTTTTCTTTAATTTGAATTCTTGTGTCTTATCTTTTCCATCATAAGGATTTGAGTCTGATAAAATTTTTCCATCTTCAAACTTTATTATCCTATCTGAATACTTTTCTGCTAATTCTGGATTATGTGTAACCATAATAACTAATTTATCTTTAGATATTTCTTTTATTAGTTCCATTATTTGAACACTAGTAACTGTATCTAAAGCTCCAGTAGGCTCGTCACATAATAAAATTTCTGGATTATTTACTAAAGCTCTTGCAATTGCAACTCTTTGCATTTGTCCACCTGATAATTGATTTGGCCTTTTATGTATATGTTCTTTTAATCCTACCTTTTCTAAAACTTCTATAGCTCTCTTTTTCTTTTCTTTTCCTTTTACACCACTTAATGTCATTCCCATTTCAACATTATCTACTATACTTAAGTGTGATATTAAGTTATAATTCTGAAAAACAAATCCAATTGAATTATTTCTATATGCGTCCCAATCTTTATCTTTGAAATCTTTAGTTTTCTTTCCTTTAATAATTAAATCACCTGAATCATATCTATCTAATCCACCAATTATATTAAGACATGTACTTTTTCCAGAACCACTTGGTCCTAAAATAGATACAAATTCTTTTTCTCTAAATGATACACTTATATCATCTAATGCTTTTGTTTCTATATCACCTATTTTATAGCTCTTTTTTATATTTTTTAATTCTAACATTTATTACCTCCTTTTTGTTCATATACAATATCACATCTTAAAAATTATATCAATGGTTTGTTAAAATTATATTAACATTAATATTACATAATGTTAATATTAACAATTTATTGATAAAGAGTAGTATAAAAAGTCTCATAATATATTATTTTTGAAATACCGCGTTAGCGATCAAACGAGCCCTGGGGGCGAGTGCGAATTGGAGCAACCTACTAATATTTAATTTTAAGGTTGCGACAAACAAGGTATGAAAAAATAATATATTATGAGACTTCACAAGCAAGCTGTGAATTGTAACTACACAACATATAAAATTGTATTATTTTTAAAATATTTATTCAGTTCTTCTCTTAAAAATTTCTCTCCATCTTCTCGAATATCTTTTTTATACATATATTTTCCACGACCTCTTCCTGTCATCTTATCCTGGTCAAATAAGTTTATTGCATTTGGAAAAGCATCTTGATTTATCATTTTATGGACATAACTATATGTCATAAAAATCACTTCAAAAAATACATCTTTTTTTACTTTTTCACTTAAATTTTCATATAGATATTTTATAAGATTAGAATATAACTCTTTCCAATTATCAACTAAAACTACAGGTGCTATTAAAATTCCTACTTTATAACCTGCTTCTTTTAATTTGTTAATTGCA
>CAYOBB010000111.1:0-3596 GCA_964402195.1 uncultured Clostridium sp.
GTTCTTGTTTGTAATCTTCCAATTACTCCTACTTGTTGACCTTTTTTAAAGTATTTGCTACAAAATTCTCCTGTTTTGTTCCAAGCAACTATGTTAAAGAAATCCGCTTGTCTTTCTTCTCCTTGTCTTGTAAATCTTCTATTTACTGCTAGTGAAAATGATGCAACTAGTGTGTTTGTGTTCTGAGTGTATCTAACTTCTGGGTCTCTTGTTAGTCTTCCCATTAAAATTACTTTGTTCATTTCTTTTACCTTTCCTTTCTTTAAATAAAGGCCCCTTATCTTTATTTGTCTTTAATTTTGTTTTACATATATATTGATTTGTAATATTTAACTTTTATAATACAATCAATTATTTTTTACAACTATGAATTTTAAAACTTCATCTGTAATTCTGTAATTTCTTTCTAGCTCTGTTATAGAATCAGGCTTTGCTTCGAAATTAAATAACATATAGAATCCTTCTTGATGTTTTTTTACCTCATAGGCAAGTCTTTTTTTGCCCAAATTTTGAACTGATTCTACTTTTCCATTTTCATTGATTAATCCCGTAAATTTGCTTTCTAAAGCTTTTATAGCTTCATCTGTACAATTAGGATTAATAATGATAATACTTTCGTATTTGTTCATTATTTTCACCTCCTTTTGGCTATATAACCCACAATCTTTCTTGCGAGTAAGGTTTTTAACGTGTTTTATTGTATCACAGAAAAATTAATTTGGCAAGAGGTTTATGTAAATTTTTACTCTATTTGGTTACTATATAATGGTTTTGGGGCTTAATATAAAACACTCCAAAAATATAATTTACACGTGAGCTACTCTAATTTTGAAGTTTTAGCAGTGAATAATAATTGTAAAATCTCATCAATAAAATTTTGGGTTATAAACTCTTCTTTTTCATATTTTCTTTTAGTGTATTTATCTATGGTATAGTTAACCCAATCTATTAGCATTTGTTCTGTAATATTATTTATTGGTATTTTTTCTGCCTTTACAAATGCTTTTTTTGCATATTCCCACCAAGTTTCGTTTATATTGCTATCTTCAAATTTCTCTATTCCTCTTTCATAATATGAATAGGCTGAATTGTAATTATATCCTTGTTCTATTAATTTTGGATATAACTTTTTTTGATATATCTCATCGCAAAAAATGTCTGTTAAAACATGTATTACATATCCTAATAAATAGGTCTCTTCAAATTTTTCTCTATTTTCTTTATAAAATTTGATTATATTTTCTTGCCACTTTGTTAAGTTTTGATTTCTAAAATGTGCTGTCCATCTTTTCTCTTTACTTGCAAAACCATATGCATTTACAGCATCTGGAGCCATTAGTCCTAAATAAAATTCATTAGTGTTATATTTTTTATATTTCTTTGCAAATTGATATCCTACTAATTCGTGAAACAATATACTAGGCATTTTATATTATCTTCCTTTCTTTTCCTATTTTTTCCTTAGAAATCACATTAAAATCAATTAACTTTGCGGTATCAAGGTATCAACTGGACAAAAATCATCTGTTAATGTTATTTCATTGTAATCTATCTGTAGATTATACGTATTTTGTATTGCTATTTCATCATCTGAACATATGACCATGTTATTTTGAACAATTTCCATATCATTACTATAATTACAAGGTATAATATATACATTTTTAAATACTTGTTTTAATGTATTTACTTCTGCTCTTAAAAATTTAGATGTATTGCCTTCTAGTGACGAAATTATATTGGTTAAATATACACCTTTTTTATTTAATGACTTTTTTATATTTGTTACTGCTTCTATTGTTGTCAATGTTTTAGCTGGAGACGAGCCTGAAAAGGCATCATTTAAGATAGCATCATACTTTTTTGTTGTTTTATTTATATATATTCTACCATCATCTGTAATTAAATTTAATCTATTATTTTGCGAAAGATTGTATTCTTCGATTAATCTATCTAAATAAAAATACTTTTTTGCAATTTGTGTGATATCACTATCAATTTCTACTACATCCATCTTCTTATCTTCATATTTACTTATATAATATTTTGGGTAGGAATATCCTGCTCCACCTATTAATAAAGTATTAGTTATATCTATATTTGCATCAAACATTAAATCATAATATTTTGTATATTCAAAAACCAAATCATATATTTTATCTTCATCTGTAAATGTCGCGGATTCATAGCCACTATCTATATTTAGCATTCTTACGTTTTCTTCATTTAGTGTAGTATTATATATTAAAACTCTACCATATTGAGTATCATAACTAGCAAATATCCCTGTATCACCATTTAAAATTTTATTTTTTTCATCATTATTTTGTTTTATAAAAATATTCATTATTAATATAGATAAGATAACCATGATAACAATAAATATATTAAATTTATCTTTTATTTTACATTCTATAATTGGTATTAATATTAACATAATGATTGCTAATACAAATAATATGTAAACACTTCCAATATTTGGTATTAACAAGAATCCCCCTAAGAATGTCCCAAGAATCCCACCTAAAGTTGAAATTGCATATAATCTTCCTGAAATTTTTCCTGCATTTTCTAAGTTATCTAATTTCAATTTTAGAATCATAGGTGTTATTAATCCAATAAAAATTGATGGTATTAGGAATAAAACTGTAGTAGCCAGTATTGCTCCTATTTTTATATTAGATATATATTTTTCTATGAATAAAATAACTTCTTTTTGAATCAATGGAATTGCCAAAATGAATATAGCTGATAATCCTAATATTATCTTTAAATTTTCCTTAATTCCACCTTTATCAGCTATTTTTCCTCCCAAATAATTTCCTATACTTCCACTCAATAATATGATACCAATAATACTTGTCCAGACTATATTAGAATTTCCAAAATATGGTGATAAAACTCTTGAAGCGACAAGTTCTAATATCATGCAAATCGCTTCTACACTAAAAATTATAAATTCATATTTAATTTTATTCAAATATTTTTGCATACTTTTTCCTTTCTTCTTTTATAAAATTCTTATAAACTTCATTTCTTTAAATCTTTTGAGTAATATATCATATCAGTACAAACTAAATCTCCATCTTTCAAATAATTATTTATCATATCTTTACTTGGATCTGCATCAAGTAATAAATCCATATATTGTTCTTTGTTATCTTTTTCCTTTTCTATAACAATACTTCTCTTTACTGGTAAGAATTCAAATCCCTCTGGTAATTTTGGCTTATTATTTGTGTGGACTAAAATTGGTTGTGCCTCTGGAATATTCCTATTTAACCACTCAAAATTGCGTACCATGTCATTACTCCTTGAAATAATTAATATATCTATGTTGCGAATCTCTTAACCCTTTATTTTTCTTATATTTCAGTTCTGATTAAAAGGCGATGTAATTCTTTATTCTCATAGTTTAAGAGATTTTGCGGTTATAATATATACCTTCCTTATTTTTAGTAAGATATTTTTTTATATTTTATTTTCTAATTTTTTACTTTCTAATAATAATTTATCAAAGTCAGAAGTTATCTTTTGTGTTTTGTTGAATTCTATGTATTCTTTCTCTGCTTTTTCTTCCGCTTCCTTTCTTGATA
>CAYOBB010000112.1:0-3576 GCA_964402195.1 uncultured Clostridium sp.
ATATTATAATGGTACTACTAGAAACTATAATGTTTTAATAGAACAGTTTCCAACAAATTTACTTGCTAAATTATTTGGATTTGAAAAAAGAAACTTTTTTGAAGTTGATTTACTTACAAGAGATAATGTTAATGTTAATTTAGATGGAAAGGAATAATCATGAAGAAAAAAATTATACCAATAATTATTTTTATAATATTATCATTTGTATTTGTAAATATATCTTATTGTAATTATGAAAGTTATTATGATTATTCATATAATAAAACTGAGAAAATTTACAATTATGATGAAAATATTTATATTGATGAAGATGGTAGTATGGATGTAGAAGAAATTATTACTGTTTATGCTGGTGGAAATAAGATAAAAAGAGGAATATATCGTGATTTTCCAACACGTTATCAAGATAAATTTGGAAATAATGTAAGTATTAAGTTTGATGTAACTGAAGTGTTAAAAGATGGAGAGGAAGAAACTTATAAAAAAGAAAATATAACTGATGGTGTTAGAATTTATATAGGTGATGAGGATGAAGTATTAGACAAAGGTGAGTATACTTATACTATAAAATACCATACAGATAGACAACTAGGATTTTACGATGATTATGATGAAATATATTGGAATGCAATAGGTACTGGCTGGGAATTTGCAATAGATGGAGGAACGACAACAGTTCATTTTCCAGAAAAAGTAGAAATAATAGAAGACAATATTTGTGCTTATACAGGAGCATATGGTTCAAAAGGAGAAAGCGGTTCATATTATTATTTTTATGATGAAGAAACTAATTCTGTAGAGTTTACATTGATAGATAGTCTTCGTGCAGGAGAGGGTTTTACAATTAGTGTAGGGTTTGAAAAAGGTGCAATAAAAGAGCCTGATTTTAAAACAAAATTAATGTGGTTTTTACAAGACAATATAGGAGGGATTTTTGCAGGGATAGCTTTTATTTTTATAGCTATATGGCAGTATAGTACATGGAAAAAATACGGAAAAGATCCTGAAAAATCAGTAATAATACCTAGGTATTATCCACCAGAAGGATTAGAACCAGAAGATGTAAAATATATTGATAAAATAGCTTCTACTAATAAAGCTTTTGAAGCAACTATTATGAATATTGCAGTTAAAGGATATTTTAAATTTGAAAAAGAAAAAGGAAAGATGGTTATAGTAAAAACTGATAAGAAATTATCAGGTGATTTAACTGATTTTGAAAGAGAAATATATAATTCATTAGATGATAAAACTAAGTTACAATATTCTGCAAGTCTTCAAAGTAAATTAGAGAGATTAAAGATTAAACAACAAAATAATTTAAAGAAAAAACATGAAGGAAAAATGTTCCTACTAAATGGATCTAAAGCGGTGGCTTCAATTATCATTAGTATGTTTGTTGTAATAATTTCTATAATAATAGGTATTTCAGTAGGAGAAAGAATGTCAGAAGTTATTTTTGGAATTATAGAATTAAGTATTTCTTTAGGGATAATTATATCAATTGGTATAGGAATTAAAAAATTACATAAAGCAAAGAAAAATATTTTAAAGATAATTGCTATATTAGTTTCAGTACCAGTAGTACTATTTTTAATTTTGCTATCATATGGAATAATATTAAATACTAGAAGTATATCTACAATTTCTATATCTCTAATATTAATTAGTAATATAATTTATTTAAGTATAATAAAGACATATACCATTGAAGGTAGAAAAATAAAAGATGAAATAGAAGGATTTAAATTGTTTATTAATACTGTTGAGGGTGATGAGGGATTTGAAAAAACACCTGAAATGTTTGATAAATATTTCCCTTATGCATATGTATTAGGACTTCAAAATAAATGGGCTAACAAGTTTGAAGAGGTATTAAAAATAGCTGATTATACACCGACTTGGTGTAGTAGTAGCTATTATGTTGGAGGAAGGTTTAATGCAGTAACATTTACTTCAGGATTTTCTTCTTCATTTTCAAGTGGAATATCATCAGCATCTACAGCACCTGGTTCTTCCTCTGGAAGTGGAGGTGGAGGCTTCTCTGGAGGAGGCGGAGGCCGGTGGCCGGAGGCGGTGGCTGGTAAAGAAATGGATTACTTTTTTATAAAATAGTAAAATAATAGTTAATATTATTAAGTAAAAAAATTAGCACTCAACTATTGACACTGCTAAAAATAAGTTGTATAATATGAATTGCAAAAGGGAAAAGTACTATTAATAATATATGTGCATACCCAAGTTTGAGTATCAACACATAAAATATTTTTTATTTAAAGGAGGAATGAATTATGATGATGATACCAAGAAGAAATTATGTGGACTTTTTTGATGATGTTTTTGACAACAATGTTTTTAGTAAGAAAGAAGGCAAAATGATGAAAACAGATATTAAAGAAAAGGATGGACAATATATTTTTGAAATTGATGTTCCAGGTGTTGAAAAAGAGAATATTAATATTGAACTTGAGAATGGATATTTAACAGTTAAAGCTAGTATTAGTGAAGAAAACGAAGAAAACAAAAATGATGATTATATTTTTAAAGAGAGATATTCAGGAGAAATGTCAAGAAGTTTTTATGTAGGTGAAGATGTTGATGAAAAACAAGTACATGCTTCTTTTAAAAATGGCGTTTTAAATATAATAGTTCCAAAAGAAGTACAAAATAAAGTAGAAACAAAAAAGCAAATTACAATAGAGTAAATTTAGGGCGGACATTTAAGTCCGCCTTAAAAAATTAATTACATAGAAATAATGGAGGTGAGTAAAATGAATGCTCAAAATTTTACGCAAAAGTCTTTAGAAGCTATTCAAAATGCTCAGAATTTGGCTATTGATAAACAAAATACCCAGATAGAAGAAGAGCATCTTTTATACTCATTATTAAGTCAAGAAGATAGTTTAATAAAACAATTATTTAAAAAAATTGGTGTTAATAATGAATTTGAAAAAAATGTTTTACAAGAAATCGATAAAATGCCTAAAATGATGTCAGGCTCAATAAACAGAAATCAAATATATGTATCACAAGATGTAGAAAAAGTTTTAACAGATGCTGAAAAAACAGCCAATAAAATGAAAGATGAGTATGTATCTGTTGAACATATAATGATTGAATTATTTAATAATTTAAATTCCAAATTGAAAGAACTTTTTAAATTATATAATTTAGATAAGAATAAGTTTTTAAAGGCTCTTTCGGAAGTAAGGGGGAATACTAGAGTGACAAGTGATAATCCTGAATCTACTTATGATGTACTTAAGAAATATGGTACAGATTTAGTAGAAATGGCAAAACAACAAAAGTTAGATCCTGTTATAGGTAGAGATGATGAAATAAGAAATGTAATTAGAATCCTTTCTAGAAAAACAAAGAATAATCCTTGTTTAATAGGTGAACCTGGTGTTGGTAAAACGGCTATTGCAGAAGGGTTAGCCTTAAGAATTGTAAGAGGAGATGTTCCAGAAGGGTTAAAAGACTGCACTATATTTTCTTTAGATATGGGGGCTTTAGTTGCAGGTGCAAAGTATAGAGGAGAATTTGAAGAGAGATTAAAAGCTGTTTTGCAGG
>CAYOBB010000113.1:0-748 GCA_964402195.1 uncultured Clostridium sp.
TCTTTGGAGATTTATTGAATTTTTTAAATTTAAAAACCACTATCTAGTAACACTTAATCAATAATTTTATTTAATTTCCTTGTAAATCATTTTCTTTTATGTTATATTCATTTAGGAAATTATTTTTCTGATTAATATATATTAATTAGAAAACAACATATAGATTTTATTTTTGGGGGTATATATATTGGAAAAATTAGTAATATCAGGGCCAACACCTTTAAAAGGTGAAGTAGAAATTAGTGGTGCAAAAAACGCAGCAGTCGCAATTATCCCAGCAACGCTTTTAATTGATGGTATTTGTAAAATTGAAAATCTTCCCAATATTAGTGATGTTAAATTATATTGTGAAATTTTAGAACATCTAGGTGCCAAAGTCAATTGGTTAAATAAAAATACAGTAGAAATTGATTCTAGAAATATTAATTGCTCAGCAGCTCCTCTTGATATAACTAGAAAATTTAGAGCATCTTATTATTTAATTGGTGCATTACTTGGAAGATGTGGCAAAGCAGAAGTAGGTCTTCCTGGAGGTTGTAATCTTGGTCCTAGACCTATTGACCAACATATAAAAGGGTTTGAAGCACTTGGAGCTAATGTAAATGTATCAAATGGAAATATCACTGCTACATGTGATAAATTAAAAGCTAATTCTATATATATGGATATTGTTTCTGTAGGAGCTACAATGAATATAATGCTTGCAAGTGTTTTAGCTGAAGGAACAACGATAATAGACAATGCTGCT
>CAYOBB010000113.1:758-3567 GCA_964402195.1 uncultured Clostridium sp.
AGAACCTCATATTGTTGATTTAGCAAACTTTTTAAATACAATGGGAGCTGATATTAGAGGAGCAGGAACAGATGTTATAAAAATAAATGGTGTAGAAAGATTATCTGGAAATGCAACATATTCAGTCGTTCCAGACCAAATTGAAGCAGGTACTTTTATGCTTGCAGCCATTGCCTCTAAAGGTGATGTCATTGTAAAGAATTGTATCACAAAACATTTAGAACCTCTTATTGCTAAAATAATAGAAATTGGAGGAAATGTAGAATATAATGAAGATACAGTTCATGTTTGGTGGAGTAAAAGAACCACAAAAGCAAATATAAAAACTTTACCTTATCCTGGATTTCCAACAGACCTTCAACCTCAAATGGGTGTTTGCTTAGCTATATCTAACGGTACTAGTATTATAAATGAAAGCATATGGGATTCACGTTTTCAATATACAGAAGAATTAAATAAGATGGGGGCTCAAATCTCTTTTTCTGGTAAAACCGCTGTTTTTGATGGAGTAGAATTTTTGTATGGTGCACCAGTCTATGCTACTGATTTAAGAGCAGGAGCTGCTCTTATTATGGCAGGAGTATCTGCCAATGGAACAACAGAAATATATAACCTAAGTCATATAGATCGTGGATACGAAAATATAGAAGAAAAATTTAGAAAATTAGGTGCAAAAATCAATAGGGTAACAGAAAAATAATAGAGGTAAATAATGTTTAAATTTTGTAGTTTATATAGCGGAAGTACAGGTAACTGTCTATTAGTTCAATCAGATAATTCTAATATTTTAATTGATGCAGGAGTAAGTCAAAAAAAAATAAATGAAGCTCTTTCACCTTTAAATATTTCTCTAGAAAATATTGATGCTATTTTAGTGACTCATGAACATACAGACCATGTACAAAGTATTGGAAGTATATCTAAAAAGTACAATATTCCTGTGTTCTCAAACTTAGAAACATGGAATAGTATGCCAGCTCAAAAAGAGAAAGTAGAAATACATAATCAGAAAACTTTTAAAAACAATGAATCTTTCCAATTATTAGATTTAAAAATTCTACCTTTTTCAATTCCACATGATGCTGCAAATCCTTGCGGATTTAATATTTTTTATGAAAATAAAAAAATAAGTATTGCAACAGATATTGGACACATGAATGATAATCTTTTAAATTATCTTCAAAAAAGTAATTTTCTAATGTTAGAATCTAATTATGACCCTGAAGTATTAAAATATAGTTCATACCCATTTCAATTAAAACAAAGAATACTTGGCTTAAAAGGCCACTTATCAAATTCATCTGCAGGTAGAACAATAGGTAAACTCGTTCCAACTGGACTAACTAAAGTAATGCTTCGGTCATCTAAGTAAAGAAAATAACTTTCCTGAGCTTGCTTATCAAACAGTATTAGAAGAATTAAAATCAAGTAAAATAACAAATAAAGATGTTTCAATAAATGTGGCAAGTAGAAATGAACCAAGTAAAATAATTCAAGTTTAATCTTATATAACTACAAAATCCAATTCCAAAGCTGCACAGAAATCATAATTCCCAAAAAATCCCCAAGTAATGCAACAAGCATTACTTTTTTTGTATTTTTAGCTTTAACCTGACTTGAATAAATAGCTATCGTATATAAAGTAGTCTCTGTAGAACCCATAATTGTTGAAGTCATAAGGCCTATCGCAGAATCTGGTCCATATATTTTCATAATTTCAGTAGCTATAGCAATAGTAGAACTCCCAGAAACAGGTCTTAAAAGAGCTAATGGTACTAACTCCCTAGGCATATTAATACACCCTAAAACAGGAGCAAAAAAATTAGAAAATAAATCAATTAGTCCCGATATTCGAAGTAAATTAATCGCAACAAATAATCCGTAGTAAAGTTGGAAAAAGTGTAAGCATTAATCTAAGACCTTCATTTGCACCTTCAATAAATAAATCAAAAACATTTTTTTTTTCTTTTAAACCAAAGATTACTATTATCATAATAATAAAAGGAACTATTGATGCTGTTAAAAAATTTATATATCTCATTTACTACCTCTAAAAACATAATTTCCTAAGCTAACAACAAAAATGAAAACCAATATACTAACAATCCAAACAGGTATAATCATCTTAGCTGGCTCAGCTGAATCAAGGGAACTTCTTATCGCTATTACAGTCGTTGGTATAATTTGTATAGACGCTGTATTTATTAGAATAAACATTTTCATATCTTTCGATAATTCCATCTTTTCTCCATTTTCCTTTTTCAATTCTTCCATAGCTTTTAATCCGAGAGGAGTCGCTGCATTTCCTAAACCTAATACATTAGATGTTATATTTAAAGCAATATTTTTATAAGCTGGACTTTCCTTTTTAAGGTTAGGAAATATTTTTTTTACCAAAGGATTAATTAAGTTTTCAAATTTACTCATTATGCTAGTAGATTTAGCAATATTCATCATTCCATTCCAAAAACACATCGTACCTGCTAGACTAATTATCACTCCTACCGTACTATCAATACTTTCAAATATTGAATTTGATAGCATCTCTATATTTCCAAAAAGAAAACTATATAAAACTGATATGATTATAAAAATTGGCCAAATAGAATTTAACATTTTTTTCCTCTTTCTTTTACATTTTTTTGCTTTTTTATATTGTCTTTTTATAAATTATATGTTATACTTTAAGTGTTTAGAATTGTATTGATCTTATTCTATGGGAGGTGATTTTAAAATGAAACTTTCAACAGGAATTGTAAGAAGAGTAGATGAATTAGGAAGAATTGTTATACCAATAGAAATGAGGAAT
>CAYOBB010000114.1:0-3566 GCA_964402195.1 uncultured Clostridium sp.
CTAATTGAATTTTTTCATTTTTTCCTGTAACTAACATTCCAGTTCTTATTTCAGGACCTTGCATATCTAATAATAATGCTACTGGAACATCTAGTTCTTTTCTTAATCTTAATATTGTTTCAGTTTTTTCTGATTGTTCTTCCCAGCTTCCATGTGAATAATTAATTCTTGTTACATTTAAACCTTCATTAATTAATTCTTCTAATTTGTTTTCACTTGCTGGTCCTATTGTTCCTACTATTTTTGTTTTTCTTAAATATGTTTTCATTTTACGACTCCTTTTTTTCTTTTTTAATTTACGCAATGTATTATATCACTGTATTTTGCGATATTCAACACTTTTAATTATTTTTTTCCAATTTTGCACATAAGTATTCATTTTTATTGTTATTTTTAATTAACATTTGTATTATTATATATATAATTCCTATTATAAAACTTATAATTGAAATTATATACGCAATCTTATATTCCTTTGGTGTTTTATATTCTACTTCTATTTTTTCTAAATCTTTATCTTCTATATTTATTGCTACAAATCCATTTTCTGATTCAAAAGTATCTATATTTATTTTTTCTCCGCCTACTATTAGTTCCAATTGCTTCATATCCTAAATAGTATAGATACGGAAATTCAAGTATTGTATTATTATTATTAATATTTTCTATTTCAATTTCTGTTCTTAATCCTTCTTTATTGCTTTTTACAATATTTGTTTCTCCACTTAAAACTATTACTGAATTTTTTTCTCTATTTGATAAATAACTATCTAATTTCAAATATGCATTTTTAGGTAAATACTCTATATTAATTTGCATATAGCTTAGTTCTTTTGCTTCTACAAAATATTCTTCAATATTTTTTTCTTCATCTTTATTAATATTTTTTATTCCACTAGCTGTAGAAAGATATACTAAAATTAAAAGACAAATAGTTGTTATACAAGTTATCAATATATCTATTCTATCTTTAAATTTTATTTCTAATGCTAAATTTATTCCTATTGCTGAACAAAAACTTAAGAAAAATGCTGAATAACCTAACATTCTCCATGGAAATTGTAATATACATAAAGTTTCTGGTACATATTCCCATGGAAAATATTTCGTTGCCATAAAAATACATAATAAGGAAAATCCAAAAAATATTGTTACTATCTTTTTTATATTTTCATCTATATGTTTTTCTAGGAATAATAATAATATTATTCCTACGATAATTGGAATTCCAATTTTGAAAATAAGCCCTTCTTCTGAATTATTTATAATTAAATCTTTAAGTTCAATTGCATTTTGACTTGCAAAATCATTATTAGTCCACATTAAAGCATTATCAAAAATTGCATATTCTGCATTTGCTTTATTTAAGAATAAAGGTACTGTATAAAAAGCTGTCATTGTCACAATAAATATTAAATCAATAATACAATATTTTATTATTTTCTTTGGGTTTTCTTTTATTCTATTTATATTTAATAACATATATATGACAGAAAAAATTGCAGCAAAAAACAATGTTATATTATGCGAAAGAGCTATCCCGATAGTTCCTATTACTATGTAATATTGTTTTTTTCCGTCTCTTTCAAATAAATCATACAGTCCTAGAAATAAAAGTGGTAAAAAAGTTAAAGCACTAATTTCTCCTATTGCACCTCTCACAAAAATATTACATAAGTAATAGGGATTTGTCACATATAAAACACCAGCAAGTAGACCTACAGTATCCTTTTTAGTTATATTTTTAGCAAAATGATACATAAATATTCCAGCTAAAAACATCATTATTATAATAAATATTTTTATTCCAATAACATATGAATCAGTTATAAGAAATATTATACACGGTACATAAGTGGAAAGTGGATTATAAAATAAATTTGGTGCATAGCCCCATCCATTACAAAATTTTTCTATTATAATCGGAATATTTCCTGTATTTTTTATAGTTTCAAAAGTTCCCATTACTCTTAAAAAATGTATAATTCCATCATGTGTACCTATTAACGCTGAGCCTAAAAATGCAAATGATATTAATGCAATTACTATCACTAATATCATTTGTAATTTAATTTTTTTCTTTTTTTCCATAAAAACCTTTCTATATTTATTTTTAAAAAAAGTAAATTTAACCTGTTTATCGGGGCACGTTGCAATGTGCCCCGACAATATTACAAATTGGTTTTATTTTGTCATCCATTTTACTAAATTCAAATTTTCTGAATCTGTAAGCATTTCGTGTTTTGGCATAACTCTAAATGTATATCCAAAATTTCCACCATTCATTAATTTTATTTTTGCAGTATATTTATATGTTTTTTCTTCTTCATTTATTTCTTGTAATTTCATTTCTGTTATATATACATTATTTACTATACCATTATCTAAAATCTGTCCATAATATACTTGTACAGAAACATTTTCTGTATTAAAGTTTGGTAATTTTACTTCACATTTTACTTCAATAACATCACCAGCATTTAATTGTACATCGCTTACATTTTCCTCTTGAGTTATAATAATTTCGTTCCATCTTTCTTTAGCTGCTTTTTTCCATTTATAAAATTGCATTACATTTTCTAAATCTCTAAATTTATTATTATATAAATTACAAAGTGGCATATAAAGTTTTTCCATGTAATCTACTAACATTCTAGAAGTACTATATTTTCCTCCAGTTGAAATAATAGAATTTTTCATATATTTTAACCATTGTTTTGAAATACCATTTTCTTCTCTATTATAATAAACTGGTATTATTTTATTTTCTAAAATATTGTAAATACTATTACTATCGCTATTATCTTGTACTTCGTAAGAATCATAGCCAACATCATTTCCTATAGCCCATCCATTTTGACCATCATATCCTTCAGCCCACCATCCGTCTAAAATACTAAAGTTTACAACACCATTTACAGATGCTTTTTGTCCACTAGTTCCTGATGCTTCCATAGGTCTTCTAGGATTATTAAGCCATACATCTACTCCACTTACTAAATATCTAGCTAATCCTATATTGTAATTTTCTAATACAAATATTTTCCCTTTAAATTGTGGCATAAGTGATATTTCATGAATTTGTCTTATTAAATCCTGTCCCTCTGTATCTGCTGGATGTGCTTTACCTGCAAATATCAATTGGACTGGTTTATCTCCATTATTTAAAATTTGTGTTAATCTTTCAATATCTCTAAATATTAATGTTGCTCTTTTATATGTAGCAAATCTTCTTGCGAATCCTATTGTTAACGCGTTTGGGTCTAATTTTGATGTAATTTCATTAATTTGTTCATATGAATATCCGCTTTTCTTAAAACGCTCTGTTACATTTTGCTTTACTAATTTTATTAATTTTTCTTTTCTCTTTATATGCTCTTTCCATAATCTTTCATCAGGTATATTCTCTATTTTTTTCCACACGCTATCTTCTTGAATATTGTCTTGCCAATAAGGAATTAAATATTCATTATATAACTCTTTAATGTTTGGTGCTAGCCATGAGCAAGTATGAATTCCGTTTGTTACATAAGTAATTGGTGATTCATTTGCAGCAATATCTGGCC
>CAYOBB010000115.1:0-3554 GCA_964402195.1 uncultured Clostridium sp.
TGATAATGAAATAGAAAAAGTAATATATACTAAACAAAATGAAAGGCAAAGATAAATATAACTAATGTTATGATTAAATAACTATAAAGTTGGGCTGTAAAAAACTAAATTTCTCATAAAGAGAGTATATTTATCTCAGTTTTATGAGAAAATCGGTAAATAAAATTGCAAATTTTTCTCGATATTTATAGTTTTTTACAACCTCTTTTTCATTTTATGAGTATATTTTAGGTATTTTGTAGTGTGATAAGCAATGCTTCTGTTCCAGATATTTCTGCTTGAACAATTTTTTGTATTCTCTCTATATTTGCTATTATAAAAATAGAGAAATTATTATTTTTTAAGTGTACTAATTGTTTACCAATACCATCTGAATACTTTTTTAATATATCTATACGATCTGAAAGTAGTTTTTTTCTTTCATTTAAAGGAAAAACGTCCATAAAAAATACTGCAATTGAGAATATATTAGTATCATAATCAAATGTCAATATAGACTGTTTTAAAGTTTTTAGTAATTCTGTTTTTCCTTTTTGGGTTAAAGAATATATGGTTTTTTCTGGCATATTGCCTCCTTTTTCTACAATTCCTTTGATATATTCTTTTTTTTCTAATGTTTTTAATGTTGCATATACTGTAGAGTTAGCAATGTTATACCAATGATAGATATGCATTGTTTGTAATCTTTTTGTAATTTCATAAGCATTAAGTGGAGTTTCATTAATTAAACCTAATAATATAGTAGCAGATTTAGATAACATATAATTCACCTCTTGACAATAATCTTAATATATAGTACTATATATGTGTAGTACTATATATTAAGATTATATCATATCCTTATATATAAGTCAAATATAAAAAAAATATAAGATAGAGGAATTGATATATAAGAATATGAAATTTTAGGAGGAAATAGAAATGCCACAATTAAATAAAGGAGGAAAATTTGTTTTTGGAAAGTCAATAATTAAAGAAGATTTAAAAATTTATTTTCCAACACAAGCGATAAATGAATATAATATATGTAAAGAAAATAGGATATATTTATTTTCAGGAGCAAGAGCGACAGGTGGATTTTGTGTAACTAGGAAAGCCCTTTTACTTCCTTCAAAAATAGGAAATATTCTTACAGATACATTAGATTTATGTGATTATAAATTGCCAGAGGGAAAATTTATAGAATATAAAGGAAGAAAGTATTGTTGGAAAAAAATTTCAAAAGATGGGAGTATTCAATTAACGGAGGAAATGATGCAAGAGTTAGAATTATCCATTGGGATGGAATTATTATCTATTCGTAGTAGCAATATTGCATTTACTATGGGAGCAAAGGGAATATTATTAGAAAGAGCAAAGAATTATAAAGGAGAAATAGAAAAGTACTAATATATATACTTTATAGCAAAAATAATAATGTAAAATAGAAAATAATTGAATTATAAATTTGACAAAAGATAGCATTGAAAATCGGGAATTATAATGAGTAAAAAAGTAAAATAGAAATGTATTAAGAAAAGAGGAGGTGCAGTATGAACTGGGTAGAAAATATAAGTGAGGCTATTGAATATATTGAAAAGAATATTACTGAAAAACTTACAATAGAAGATATTGCAAGACACGCTTGTGTTTCTCCATTTTATTTTCAAAAGGGGTTTACAATGTTGTGTGGATTTACAGTTGGAGAATATATTAGAAATCGTAGGTTATCTCTTGCTGCAAGTGATTTGCTATCAACAGATGAAAAAATTATTGATATAGCATTAAAATATGGTTATGATTCTCCAGATAGTTTTACGAAAGCATTTACTCGTTTTCATAATGTAACTCCAACAGATGTTAGGAGAAATGAAGCAACAATAAAGTCTTATGCACCACTTACAATTAGTTTTATACTTAAAGGTGCATACATATTGGACTATAAAATTGTAGAAAAAGATTCTTTTACTGTGATAGGAGTATCGAAAAATTTTAAATATGAAAATGGTGCAAAAGAAGTACCAAAATTCTGGCAAGAACATTTTGCTTCCGAAAAAAGTAAAATTGTTAGTGGCTCGTATGGAATAAATATGGATCAAAATAGTAATGAAGATGAATTTGAGTATATGATAGCAGATAATTATAATCCAATGAGTGATATTCCAGAGGGATTTGTGACAAAGATTATCCCAAAGCATACTTGGGTAGTATTTCCTAATAAAGGGTTACCATCTAAAACAATGCCAGAGTTAAATAAAATAATTTTTACAGAATGGTTGCCAAACTGCAAAGATTATGAAATTGCAGAGGGGTATAATATCGAAATGTACTCTGATGTTACAGAGTATGAAAATGGGGTAAATAATAAGGAATACTACTATGAAATATGGATTCCGATTAAGAAAAAATAATCTTGTAATATGAATTGAAACACACTAACACTAATCTTAATACAAAAACAGATGAAAGAGAGAGAAAATATATGTATCATTCAAGATTTAAGGGAACTCATTATAATGCAGGTTATAAATGGGGAGAAGTGCTATATAAACATAATAAACTGATTAATAATAATCATACATTTCAAATAACTGAAGAAAGAAAAAAGTTTGCTAAAGAGTGTTTGCCATTGTATCAAAAGTATTATCCAGAGGTATTAGAAGAAATAAAAGGTATTGCTGATGGTCAAAGAATATCTTATGAAGATTTATACACATTTTTATTAAGTATGTACTGCTTTGAATTTAACAATAAATGTACTTGTATTGCTTTTAAAGATGACAATAATTTAATTTTAGGAAGAAATAGTGATTTTTTTGTTGAATTAGAGAAGTTATATATGAATTGTTTATATAAATTAGATACCACTTACGCTTTTACTGGAAATACTACTGCATTTGTAGAAATGGAAGATGGCATAAATGAATATGGACTAGCAGTTGGTTTTACTTTTATTTATCCTAAAATTAAAAAGCCGGGTATAAATTCTGGAATGTTAGTAAGATATTTATTGGAAAAGTGCAAAACTACTGATGAAGCAATACAAAGTATAAAAAACTTACCAATAGCCTCCGCTCAAACTTTAACAGTTGCAGATCCAAGTGGAAATATAGTTGTAATAGAATGTAATCCAGAGAAAGTTGAAATAATAAGACCAAATCAAGATGGTAATTTTGTTACTACTGCTAATAATTTTAATTCAGAGGAATTAAAAGAATATAAGCACCCAGAAAATATTGATGACTGGAATGCAGAAGAACGATATTTAGTAGCATATAATGCTTTAAAAGAAAATAGTAAAAATTTTTCTTATGAATTAGCAGAAGATATATTGAAAGGCAAGTATGGATTTATGTGTCAGTATGATAGAAAAACAGGTGCTGATACAGTATGGTCTGTAATATATGATATACAAAATTTAAAAATATATAGAGTTGAGGGAAATCCATCACGAAAGAAATTTGCAGAGGATAATAGATTAAAATTTAAGTATTGATATTTTATATAAAATTTTTTTTGGGGGGAGGATATGTCAAAGATATTAGTAATAGAAGATGAATCGATAGTGCAAAGAT
>CAYOBB010000116.1:0-3550 GCA_964402195.1 uncultured Clostridium sp.
TTTTCTCTCATTTTATTTTCTAATTCACTAATATATCCTTCTGCAGAAGCTGGAGGTGTATCTCTACCATCTAAAAAGCAATGAACATAAACATCTTCAAAATCTTTTCTTTTAGCAAGTTCTAATAAAGCAATTAAATGTCTCATATGACTATGAACACCGCCATCAGAAACTAATCCCATTATGTGTAATTTAGAATTGTTTTTTTTACAATTTTCAATAGCAGATACAAACTCAGGAATACTAAAAAAATCACCATCTTCTATTGATTTTGTAATTCTTGTTAATTCTTGATACACAATTCTACCAGCACCAATATTAGTATGACCAACTTCAGAATTTCCCATTTGTCCTTCTGGAAGCCCTACATCTAATCCGACTCGTATGAATAATTGTATTAGGATATTGCTTTAAAATTTCATTAATATTAGGAATATTTGCTAATTTTACACTATTTCCTTCTTCTTTTTCGTTAATCCCAAAACCATCTAAAATCATTAGCATAGTTGTTTTCTTTTCCATCTCTTTACCATCCTTTATTTATTATAGTTTACTATTTTTGCAAATTCATCTGGAATTAAACTTGCTCCACCTACTAATCCGCCATCAATATCAGAAGTTTCAAATAATTCCTTAGCATTACTTGATTTTACACTTCCACCATATTGAATTATCATATTTTGAGCAACTCTTTCTCCATATAATTTAAAAATTTCATCTCTAATAGCTTTTATACTATTATTAGCATCCTCTGAAGTAGCTGTTTTTCCTGTTCCAATTGCCCAAATAGGTTCATATGCAATAATAACATTTTCTAAATTTTCAGCTTTTAGACCTTCTAAAGCAAGTCTGGTTTGACTTCTAATGATATCTTCTGTAGCCCCCTTTTCTTTTTGCTCTAGAGATTCTCCAACACATATAATAGGATTCAACCCATTAGCTAAAGCAGCTTTTACTTTTCTATTAACAGTTTCATCTGTTTCAGCAAAATATTGCCTTCTCTCAGAATGACCTATTATTACATATTCTACTCCAATAGATTTAAGCATTTTAGCAGATATCTCTCCTGTATACGCACCCTTTTCCTCGAAATGCATGTTTTGAGCACCTATTTTTATATTTGTTCCTTGTGCATTTAATAAACAATAAAATAAATCTGTATAAGGAACGCAAAGAATAACTTCATTATCTGTATCTTTTACTAATTCTGAAAACTTTTCAATATATTCTATTGCTTCATTTGGAAGCATATTCATTTTCCAGTTCCCAGCTATAACTTTTCTTCTCATATATATCATCCTTTCTACTTCTCTTTAGATACATACTTATAAGAAACTAAATATCCATTCTTATCAAAATTAAAAATAATAGTACTATCTATATTTTCTTCTTTATATTTTCCTTCGTATTTTGCCTCTCTTAATGAATAATCTTCTTGATCATCATTTATATAAACACTATCTACAGTAATTGATATTATATCATCAACTGTCTCTTGAGTAACAGGATAATACCAAAGTGTTTTTTCTAAATCCTGTTTAAAAATAAAACACTTATTAGATTTAGAATAATTATACTCTGTCTCATCTGCAGAATATGTAATATCTGTTTTCCCAAAAAACTCTTCTATAATAGAATCAATTACTTCTGTATCAATATAATATTCATATTCACCAGAATTATTCTTTTTTTGATCTAACAAAGAGTTATATCTTTCTTGTGCTATATAAAGAGCAAATTTTACCATATCAGTTTCAGAAAATTCTGTCTCCTCTGTTTTAGGTTCTAGTGCCATCATTCCGAACTAGTAAATCTTCACCTTTTATTAAAAAGCTCACTCTTTCAGTCTCTGTTATATTACCTCTTTTTCCATAATAATCGCTAGCATTGGTAGATTGAACATCGGTATCTTTTGTTTTGTTTTTATTAAAAAACAAATATACAACTCCTCCTAATATAGCAACTATTATACATATAATTAATATTCTTTTCTTCATATATATTAACTCTTTCTTTCTTATCTATCTAATAAACATTCTACACCTGGTAATTTTTTACCTTCTAAAAATTCAAGTGAAGCACCACCACCTGTAGAAATATGAGTCATTTTGCTAGAAAGTCCAGCCTTTTCAATTGCAGCCGCAGAATCTCCACCACCAATTATAGTAGTAGCATCAATTTCAGCTAATTTATTAGCTATAGCATTTGTTCCAACAGCAAAAGCATCAAACTCAAATAACCCAACAGGACCATTCCAAATTACAGTTTTAGCTCCATCTAATTCTTTCTTATATAATTCTATAGTCTCATCTCCAATATCAAAACCTTCCCAACCATCAGGAATTTCTGTATATTTTACAGTTTTTACCTCAGTATTTGGATCAAATTCTTTACCAAGTCTAGTATCAACAGGTAACATCAATTTTACACCATTTTTCTTAGCTTTTTCCATAGCTTCTTTAGCTAAATCTAATTTATCTAATTCGCAAATTGAATTACCAACATTATATCCCATTGATTTAAAGAAAGTATAAGCCATAGCTCCACCAATCATTAAAGTATCAACTTTTTCTAATAAACTATTAATAACACCTATTTTATCAGAAACTTTCTTTCCACCTAAAATAGCTACAAAAGGTCTTTCTGGATTTTCTAAAGCAGAACCTAAAAAATTAATTTCTTTCTCCATTAAGAACCCTGATACAGCAGGTAAAAATTTAGCAACACCTGCAGTAGAACTATGAGCTCTATGACTACTACCAAAAGCATCATTGACATATAGTTCTGCTAAAGCAGCAAATTTTTTTGACAATTCTTCATCATTCTTTTCTTCACCTGGCTCAAACCTAACATTCTCTAAAAGAACAATTTCACCATTTTTCATATTTTCCACTAATTCTTTAGCAGAATCTCCTACAACATCTCCTGCTAGTTTAATTTCCATACCTAATAATCTTGATAATTCTTTAGCAACAGGAGCAAGTGATAATTCTGGTTTTACCTGTCCCTTAGGTCTTCCTAAATGAGAACACAAAATAACCTTGCTATCTTTTTCTAATAAATATTTAATAGTATCTAAAGAAGAAACAATTCTTCTATTATCTGTAATATTTCCATTCTCATCTTGTGGAACATTAAAATCACATCTTACTAAAACTCTTTTGTTTTGAACATCAACATCTCTTACAGTTTTTTTATTCATACTTGCTATCTCCTTCTATATTTTTAATCAATTTCTCTACAACATTTAATAAAGGGCGGAAACGAACCCCGCCCCTACGGATATCTCTAAATATCTGTAAAATACATTACAAATGACGTAGGTTGGGGTCATGTGTTTTTCCTTTCCCTTATCACTCTAATTTAATTCAGCAAAATATTTAATAGTTCTAACCATTTGACTTGTATATGAATTTTCATTATCATACCAAGCAACAACTTGAACTTGATATAAACCATTATCTAAAGGCATAACCATTGTTTGTGTACTATCAAATAATGAACCATAAGTCATTCCTATAACATCAGAAGAAACTAATAATTCATCTGT
>CAYOBB010000117.1:0-3541 GCA_964402195.1 uncultured Clostridium sp.
ACCTTTGATAATGAACTAAGTGAGATTACTTCTTCGGGCTCAATAAATGATAGTGGAGAAACGACAGGAGATAGGTCACAGGCAGGTAATATTCCAGAATATGAAACATCACAGGAAACAAATACAGCAGCAGAAGCTACACTAACCACCACACATTTGATAAAAGCATCAACTCAAAATGCGGAATTAGAATTACCAATAAATATAAATGATACGTATATTAATTATCATTTGAAACAAGGAGAATATGGGGCTCTTAAAGTTGGAACTGATACGAGATATCCTATTACTGAATATTCACAGATGATTAACTTCGGACTGGTTGAAAGAGATTACTCAGATTTAGCAGTATCTAAGGATTTATATAAAGCTAAAGTAGTCGTAAATATGCAAGAGTTAGACTATAAGTATAACAAAATTAAAGCTTCTCAATCTGATAATGGAAACTGGACAATTGAAGTGCCTGCGAATGAATATACTTTAGGTTTATATAATTCGGATTATGACTATAGATCATATATATATGATGATACAGAATTTAATACATTTAAAGATGGAACTGAACTTAGAGTTTTTGCTACGTATAAGATAGTTTTATATAATGAATCATCAAATGTAATTGAAAATGTAAAAGAACTTACTGATTATTATGATAGTTCATTTACATTGATTAGTGAAGAGGTTCAAGCTAAAATATTAAATAATGAAGGAATTGCTAAAGAAAAAACAATAGCATATCCGACATATTATAGATATTTATCTTCGACGGCAAATGTTAATTATGGATATGATAAAGAAAAAGATTTGAATGGATATGATAATGGTACGATTGAGTGGAGCGATGCTCAAGGCGAAATTCAAGTTGGAGGAAGTACAGTGGTAAAAAGCTCTACTACTGGATTAAGTGGTATGAGTATAAATCCAGGAGAAAGGATTGAAGTTTTCGTAACATATGAAATTGATAAGAATGGATATACCGAGGCATCTAACCAAACAGATTATAGCGATATTAGAAGTGATAATTTATTAGGTGACAAGCAAAATTATGTAGAAATATCAAAATATAGTACAACATATAATAGAAGAAAAAGTTCAACTTCGGCATATTATGTTGGAGAAAATTCAGGAAAAATAGATAGAGATTCTGCTGCTGGAAATGTTGATTTAAATAAATCTGAGTATTTTGAAGACGATACAAGTCAAGCTCCTACATTGACAATAGAACTAAATGAAGATGTTAAAAGAGAAATCTCAGGAACAGTGTGGGATGATGGAGATTCAAATAGTTCGAATGGAATATTGGATAGTGATGAAACGAAAGTCGAAAATATAGCAGTTTCATTAATAGAGAAGATTTATTTCGGTGATGATGAAAATAGTGGTCAAGAATATGAATTTGTACATAAAGGTAATATAGATGATAGTGTTTTAAGTGTTACAGTTAATAATGAGGGAAATGCATATGTTACAACTAATTCAGAAGGAGGATATACTATCTCTGGAATACCTGCTGGAATTTACTCAGTAAGATTTGAATATGGTGCGAATGAAGATCAAATTAATAGTGATAGTGTAGAAGACAGTAATTATAAGTATAATGGACAAAATTATAAAAATACTGCTTATGAAAAAGGTGACACAAATTATTTAAATCAAGAGTGGCATGATTTAAATAAGAATGCTAAAATTAATAGTGAATCATATTCAGATGCTAGAGATTATGAGCCACAAAGATTAAGAGTAATAGCTTATTCTAGAACAATTGCAAATGAAAATGCTGAAGTATTAGCAAGTAAATCAACAGATATGTTAAAAAATACATATATGAGAGCAGATACAGCTAAATTTAATATTGGAATACAAAGGCCAGGAGATGAAAATACTGAAAATACTGAAAATACTGAAAATACTGAAAATACTGAAATATATTATAATGAAACAGTGTATCATACAATAGAAGAGAATACTGAAATATATTATAATGAAACAGTGTATCAGACAATAGGAGAGAATACAACGTATTCACATTTAAGTTATGATGTAACAGGAATTGACTTTGGTTTAGAGAAACGTCCAGAGACGAAGTTAGAATTAGATAAAGAATTAACGAGTATAACTCTAACAAAACAAGATGATACTTCTACAATATTTAATGTTAATATATCTAAAGATGATAATGGAAATATTGAAATTGATAAAGAAAATGGAACAGCGATAGATAAGTTAATGACAGTTACTTCTAATGGAGCTACTCAAGGATTTCACTATATTACTATAGAAGATAGTTACTTAAATAACTTATCAATAAAACTAAAATATGATATTACAGTAACAAATGAGTCTGATACTGATTATGTAGGTAGTGATTTAGCAAACATGACTAAAATGGAAGATATATATGATGTAGCATCTACGCTTGAGCAGAGTGAAGAGTATACATCAGGAAAAGATATTAAATATGGTACAGACGTAGATGTAAATGGAGAAAATAAAAATCTTTTAGGAAAGTATTATTATACACATAATTCTGCTGGTGATGAAGTAGTAACAACAACAATAGACCAAGTTGTAGACTATATTGATAATGATATAGGTTTAAATGAAACTGAAAATACTAATGTAGAAAATCACGCATGGACATTAGCAAACGTAACTAATAATTCAAATGCTAAAGATGATTTTAAGGGATTAATATCTGAAGATTCATTTGAAGATAACTATTTACAAGATTATAAAGGAGTAAGCTACTTCGGAACAAATAAATCTAATGTTGCAATATCAGTAAATGAAAATATTAGACATAAACAAAGTGGAGAAGATATAAATACAAATGATAAATATGAGACACATATGAAAGACACAAGTGCAGGTAAATTAACTAATGATGTTACAGATATTGAAATTTCAAACACTCAAGCAAGGTATACTGGAGCAACAACGACTGACAAATATAATTCTGGATTAACAACTCAATTGGAACCAGGAAACAAAGCCTCAATAGGAATATCAATGTCTAAGACAGCATCTAGTGGAACAGATTCAGACAACCTAAAATTTGATAACTTAGCTGAAATATTAGTATACTCAAATACAGTAGGTAGAAAAGACGTTGAAGCTATACCAGGAAATGCAAATGAAATTGCTAAGTTAGAACAATCCGATGCTACATGGCAAGCAGGAAAGAGCAGTGGAACTGACGAAAAAGAAGTAAACGGAGACACAGTAAAAGCTGAAAGAGATGCTGATGCTACAGAATACGTAACATTAACAGAACCAACTGGTTTAAGCGTAAGTATGGAAAGAAGCAACAAAGCATTAATAGTAACAATAATAGCGATAGCTACAGCAGCAGTTGCAATCATCACAGTTCCAATAGTAACAGTAGTATATGACAAAGGAAGAAGAAAACAGACAGAAGAATAAAAATACTAAGTAAAAAAGAAGCATAATTTTAGCATTAAAAAGCTAAAATGTGCTTCTTTTATTAAATATTATAAAAATTTAATAAATCTCCAAAGACCAGCTGTATAAAACGTAGGGG
>CAYOBB010000118.1:0-3539 GCA_964402195.1 uncultured Clostridium sp.
AACCAAATGAAAAAAGGCAAACTTACTGAAAATGAAGTTTATGAATGGATTATGCAAAATAAATAATCAAAAAAGTGAATTGAACAGTTAAATTCAATTCACTTTTTTGATTAATAATAAGAACTATAATTGGCAGATATATCTATTTCCTTTGTAGTAATTATCTTATCATATTCATTTGATATTGTTTTTAAATCTTCATCTACTAATACCATTTTATTGTTATTGTTTTTTACTAGATACATATTATCGTATATATCTAAAGCTGTAGTTTGTAATAATATTTTTCCCTCCATATCTATGATAATAAAATTAAACTCTGTTTTTGCATTCTCATCATAATTTTCATCATCATAGTCATTATAGACTTGTAAGATTATTTTATTATCTTTTATATCTTCAATAGTATAATTACTAGGAATTGTTATTTGATTTCCATCACTATCATACCAACCTTTTCTTGTACGATCTTCACTTTCAAATTCTATATATCCATTTGTAAAAGTTTCTAATGTTTCTTCATATTCATCGATACCCGGCAAATATACTATGCTAGATTGTACCTCCCCATTAGTTTTAGTAAGAGTTACCTTATACTTTGTTTCAGATGAAGATATATAATACATATCATCATCATCTTCTTCATCATAATAATTATTATAATAGCTATCATAATCATAATCTTCATCTTCTGTTTCGTCATATATAGGTTCAATTATCATAGAATATTTTGAATTTTTATAGATATATTTAGAATTTTTTTCGGTTAAGTTAATTTCGCTATCAGTTCCATAATAATTCTTCTCTAGTATTTGTTGTGTTAATTTTGTTTCTCTTCTAGTAAATACTTGCAAGTAAAATTCAAAGGATTGTAAATATGCTAACCTATAATCTCCATCTTTATTAAATATATCTATCATTTGTGTTCCTAAATGATTGTCTATACTTTTTACATATTTTTCTAAATCACCATTTATTTCTATGCTATTATTAGTTTTTGAAATTATATAAAATTTATTATCTTTTTTTGCAAATGCAATATAATATGTATTATTATTAATTTCTATTTCATTAAAGTAACTTACTCTATCATACTCACACGGAATTTTCTCTTTTCCATCTTCAGTTATAAATCCATATTTTAAATTTTTTTCAACAGGAATATATAACTCATTAGTTTTAGCACCTTGTAATGTTTCAATATTATTATACATTTCGGATAAAGATTTTTCCCATTTAACATCATTTACTTTAGTTATCAATAATGATGATATAACCATAAAAAAGAACCCAACAGATACTATTACTTGTATTACATAGTATAATATAATATTTAAGATTTTTCTTGTATTGTTTTCTTCTATATATTTATCTTGGAAATGTATATAAATAAATTGCATTATAATAGCAATTATATTCCAATATGCACCTATTATATTTAATAAATCTAATATTGATAGTATAATAACTGCCAAATATGATATAATTTGAATGACTTTAGGTCTGTTCTTTCTTATTCTAACAAAATTCACTATAGCTAGAATTATAGGAACTACATCACATATAATTCTTTCTCCCCACGCTAGAACATCATCATTATCCATAAAAATACCTAAAGATATAGCAGACCAGATTTCATAAATACCAAAAATAAGTTGCCAGAAAAATATTTTTTTATTTTCTTTATTTTGAATTGCACAAATAATATTGATTATACCTATTCCCCCATGAACTAGAGTTAGTATTATTTGTATATTGTTTAATAAAGTATCAATTATAAAACTATCATAAACTGATTTTCCCCCATTATCGCCTGACATTATACTTGTTAATAAATAACTTGATGAAAAATACATTATATAAATTGATGCTATTGCTACAACATTTAATATTGCCACTAAACGATTTGTTCTTTTTTTGTTCATAAATCCTCCTTGTATGATATATTTAATAACTTAAATAACCATACACTCCTCTCTTTTGTACTTATTTAGATAAGCCTACTTCATTATCTCCTCTTTGAATCGTTTTACTTTTTTGAATTTCAGCAATTTTTTCTACTTGTTCATTTATAGTTCCTATTCTTGTTGAAGCTTTTGTTGCTTCAATTCCGCTTTGCAAAATACTTTTTCCATTTACTTTTGAAAGTCGTATTCCTGTTTCCTGTTCTTTTTCTGGTAATAAGGATTGTAAAATACTTTCTCTATCAAATTCTTGTTGTAAAATTGACGGAATTTGTATATTAGCTTTTGCCATCATTTCGTGCAATTGAGAAAGCGTTTCTGGATTTTTAGCTAAAATTGTAGCACAACATTGACTAATATCAGCTTTTTCAACAGTTGGATACATTCCAAAACAGTCATAGGAATCTTCTTTTAATAATTCTGGACTCATAACGAATACAATATCAGTAGAGGCAGCACCTAAATTATCTTCTAAATTAAAGCCTGCACTCTGTAAATTTCCTTCTTTATTATATCTATCAACAGAAAATTGCACATTCTTTGAAGAAGATCCATTTAAGTGAGTTATGTCTCCACCATTAGCTTTAATATTTTCTCTATTTAGTAAATAACCTGATTCTAATATTTCTCTAGCACTTTCAAGAGAAGTTCTATGATAATGTAATACTTTTTCAGGATGACTAATTTGTGACTTTCCTTGTTCTCTTATATATGCTCTTAAAGTTTCCTTGTCCATCCCTAATTTTTTAGCTTGAGTAGCTATATAAGCATTAGCAGTTAATTCTCCTCTTATACTTGCATTTCTATAAGAAACTACCATCTTTTGAGTCTCTTCCTGCGACAGTGGAGTAAGACCTTCTTGAAGTATATCATTACCTTTAGCTTTTTCTTCATTGTTACGCATAATTCTTATAACATCTTCTATATTTTGAACCAAATCTCTATAGCTTTCTATTCCTGAAAATTCATTATATTTTAAAAATTTCTCAACCATTTCAGAAGCACTGGCAACTTGAAGTCTTGATAGTTCTTTCCCATATATTGAAGTTAGTTTTTCACTAAGGTAGGCTTGCAAGTAATCATTTGTAACACTATCATCATAATACTGAAATAGCTCACTTTCCACTTGACTATTTTGTACTAAAAATTCTTGTTGTATATTATTTTTATCCTTTTCTAGTTTTGAATCTACTTTATCTATATCACCTGTTAATTCAATATCTTCTTCATCTTCAAATCCTATACTATTAGCCTCTCTATCTATTTCTTCTTGATATTCTGGAGATGGTTTCCAAGATTTTTTATCATCTGGTCTCAATTTTTTTCCATCACTCATTTCTCTTTTAACTTCAAATCTTTCAAACCTTCTTGACATTTATTTTTCTTCCTTTCATACGAACCTTTAGAAATATATTACCATAATTTTATTTTATTATCAATACCCACAATTAAGTTATTATAATAGTATGAATTGCTTTATTTTTCATTGTTCTTTTGGTAATTTTTTCTTATCTGTTTTGTTAGAATCTATGTATTTATAATTCAATGCATTCTTTTTTGTTACAACACTTTCTC
>CAYOBB010000119.1:0-3493 GCA_964402195.1 uncultured Clostridium sp.
TTTTCCCATTTCATAAAATCCTTTTGATATTGATAAATGACATCCTATTTTTAACATATCTTCACTCCTCATTTTTATTGTTATTTTGTGTGGGCAGATAAAGACGTCTGCCCCCTATGCGTTTGCATTGTGTTTATTTATTTCTGGGCGGACACAAGACCCGCCCCTACAATGTTTGAAATTTGTTTCTTTGTAATATTTTTAAAATTTCTTTTTCATCTTTACTAACTCTATATGATTCTCTAATTTTTTGAATAGCTTTATTATATGTAAAATCATCTAAATTATTTTTTCTTAAATATTTCATCGTTTTTTCTGAAAACTTTATATAACATACAGATACAGCCCAAGCTACTGCCATTTGAACATAATATTTATCTGATTTTATATTATCTAATTTTTGTATTACTAAATCTATATATTCATCTGTTATAAAATAATCTAACATCATTACAACGCTAAATCTTATTTCATATTCTTTTTTCGATTTTAAATTCTTTTCTACTAATTTCCAAGCTAATTCTAATTCTTGTTTTTTAGGTTTAAGTCCTGCACAAAAAATATCACAAATTGCCCAATTATCTATTTTTGGAATAAACTCCTCAATATATTTCTTCTTATCTTCAAAACTAATTTTTGAAAGTCCTATTACCATTCCTTGTAACATTATTTCTTCATATAACTCATCATCTATAGAAACTATTATTTCTGAAATTTCATTTTTCGATATTAATTCTTTTGCGTATTTTCTTAAAATAGGAACTCTAACACCGATAATATTATTTACTCCTGGGCAAAGTCTACTATGAAATTTTTGATATTTCTCATCTGCTAAATTATACAAATCTTCTTTTATTATTTCTTTCATTTTTGCCACCTATATTACTTTGAATATCATTATCTATAGAATTACACATTTAATCTTTTTATCTATTAAATCTTTAAATAAAACTCCATCTTCTGGGTCTCCTACAATTGTTCCATAATGTATTGGAATTACAAATTTAGGTTTTATCTTATTTGCTAATGCTGCAGCTTCAATATAATCCATTGTATATGTACCACCTATTGGTAGAAAAGCTACATCACATTTTACTTTACTTGCCTCTTTGGTATAATCTGTATCTCCTGCAATATAATATTTCGTATTCTCAATTTCTATTATATATCCCACCCAATTTTTATCTTTTGGATGGTAATTTTTATTTTTATTATATGCAGGTATTGTTTCTATTCTTACACTTTCCTCATATTCATATTTTTCATATGGCTTTATGATAATTATATTTTCTTCATTTACTCCTATATTTATTAATTCTTGTTTTGATTCCTCTTGAATAAAAATTTTCGTATATTTTCCTATTACTTTTTGTATATCTTCTATCGAAAAATGATCATAATGGGAATGTGTACAAAGAATAAGATCTGCATCATTATAGTTTTCTTGTATTTTATATGGGTCTATATATATTTTTTTCTCCTTTGCAATTCTAATACTACTATGACATAAAACCTTTATTCCATCTAACTCAAACATAAATCTCTCCTCTAATTCTGTTTTTCTATGGTTATTATAATTCAAATTTTATGTATTTACAAGAGCTACTATTTATCTTAAGATAATAAAAGTTACTAGAATTAAAAAATTTCCAAAGACTTACCACGTGCATTGTATAGGCGAGCAGGTTCGCCCTACGTTATTAGATATAGTTCTATTGTATTTTTTTAATTTTAAACCATTATCTAGTAACCAAGAAAATAGAGATTCTATCTTGCATTCTTAATTTTCAGTATGCAAGACAAAATCTCCTTTTCTTGTCTATCTTTATATTTCGTCTTTTAATATTTCCTTATAATATTCCGCTATTAGTTTATCTAGTTTGACACTTAGTTCATATATTATTTCGTAATCTTTTCCTTCAGAAATGCTCTTATTTAATTCGTCTCTTAATTTACAAATTTTTTCATTTATCATAACAGTCACTCCTTTTTCTACAAAATATATATGTTGCTTTATCTTAAAATACCATATTTTTACATGCTCGTCAATAAAAAATTAAAAGTTGCCTTATTTTTTGTATGACAACTTTTGATTTTTTGTTTGATATTTATTTATATTACTTTAATTTTTTTCTATATTCGCCATATTGTTCTAAATTTCTACCCTAATTTTTAGGTTTGACAATCGACAATATCATATTTTTCTCATCAAATATTTCTTTACCTATTTTCTCTACATATTCTTTAGAAATTGTAAGATATTCTTCTATATATTCAAAAGGGTTTATATTTTTAAAATAATTAGTTAAAAAAGTATTCGCTACATTTTGAACTCCATCAAAATCTCTAACATATAATCCGTATATTTTTCTCTTTACTCTTTCAAATTCTTCATCACTTATTCCGTTTTTCGTTACTTTACTAATTTCTTGTTTTATTTTTTCTATTACTTTATCTACATCTTTTACTTGCCCCTGAATTAAGCAATGTGCATAATTTCTTGAAAATTCATAGCTTGTACTAAATTCTGAAAACACAAGTCCTTCTTCATATAATTCTTTATATAATTTTGAGCTACTTCCTACTATCACCTCTAATAATATTTCTATACTCAAATGTCTTTTTACTTTATCTTCTCCATCATTTTTATCTTTAAATCCAATAATAAATATAGGGGTTGATATATCCATTTCTTCTTCAATTTTCTTTTCATTAATCTCTTCTTGCTCTATATTTTCAATCTTTTTAGCTTTTAATCCGATCTTTCCTTTTTTTATTTTTTTCTTTATTGTATCTAGAATTTCTTCTGGATTAAAATCTCCTGAAACTACTATAGCCATATTTTCTGGAACATAAAAATTGTTATAACATTTATATAATATATCCTTATCTATTTTTAATATACTGTCTACAGTCCCTGCAATATCTATTCTAATGGGATGGTCTTTATATAATGCTCTCATTGCATTCATGTATACTTTCCAATCAGGGTCATCTTCATACATTTGAATCTCTTGTCTTATAATCCCTTTTTCTTTTTCTACATTTTCATCAGTAAAATATGGACTTTGCAGATAATCTAAAAATTCATCTAATGCCTCATAAAAATTATCTGTGCATTCATATAAATATGCTGTATGGTCATTTGTTGTATAAGCATTTGCATTTACTCCTAAACTAGATAATACATCTAAGCTATTTTTACCATTTTCTTGCTCAAATAGCTTATGTTCTAAGTAATGTGCTACGCCCTCTGGAACCTCTATAACTTCGTTATTTATTTTAAACTTATAATCTATAGAGCCATAGTTTATCCCACATATTATATATTTTTTTAAAGCTTTTTTCTTTGGAATACACATTAATGTCATTCCGTTTTCTAATTTTTCTATATATACTTTTTCTTTGATTAAATTATCTTCAATAATTTGCATATAGCCTTGTATGATATATTTAATAACTTAAATAAACCATACACTCCTTTCTTTAAATT
>CAYOBB010000120.1:0-3471 GCA_964402195.1 uncultured Clostridium sp.
TTTGAGTTGGTATATCTTCTGGATTATCCGCAAAAGTTTTTTCTACTATATTAGGACAAACTCCTGGTATTGCTAATAGCCCAGATTCCGCACATATTTGATACTTTCTAGCACTTACACCGCAATGTTTAGTAGGTACTCTATCCTTCACAAATATATCTGTAACAAGTTCCGAACATCCTTCAGAAGGCAATAATCCAGAATCTTTACAAACAGTAGCCTCAACTATATCTGATGGTCTATCAAAAGTTTTTGGTGTTAAATCAGCATGAATAGTTTTCATTACAGAAGACCATATTCCTCCAGCTGGATTAGTTGGACTTCCTTTATAATATACAGTTTCATTTTCATCATAGCCATACCATACAGCAGCCGTATAATAAGGTGTAAATCCACAAAGCCATCTATCATAATCGTCATCTGTAGTACCAGTTTTAGCTGCAACATCCATTCCAGTAATAGCACAATAAGTGGCTGTTCCTCCAGTCGTAACAACTGGTGCAGTAACAATACTTTTTACAATATAATCACTAGACTTATCTAATACCTGCCTTGTTTCTTGATTAGGCTTCAATATTACTTCATCAGATGAATTCCTAACTTCTATATAGAAAGTTGGTTCAATATATACACCATCATTAGCAATAGTAGCATATGCTGCTGCAATCTCCAATGGAGAAGCACCATTACGCAGTCCTCCAAGACCTATAGATAAACTTTCATTATCTTCTATTGTACTAATTCCCATCTTTCTTAAATATTCAATAGACGTATCAACACCTACTTCTTGCAATATCTTAAGAGGAATAATATTTCCAGATATTGATATTGCTTCCCTTACAGTTTGATTTCCTCTAAAACCGTTATAATAATTTTTAGGTGTATAATTTCCTGAAAAAGTAGTTGCTTCATCTGTATATACTGATGCAGGACTAATAACTCCTTCATTTACCGCTGGTGCAATTACAGATAAAGGTTTCATCGCAGAACCTACTTGTTTTACAATTTGAGTTGCTCTATTTAAATCTCCATTTGTTGTCTTTTCTCCTAGTTTGCCAACACATCCAACCACTCTACCTGTAGTATGATCAATAACTACCATAGCAGCCTGTGAATGAGAATCAGAATTTTTAGAAGATTGAATTATATATTTATCTTTTTTCATTTCATCTTCTATAGCTGTTTGTACACTACTCTTTTGAGAAGTATAAATTTTAAGCCCTCCGCCATAAACAGTAGTCTCCGCCATATCACGACTCATATCTTTCTCTTCCATCAATTGATTAATTATTTCATTTATCGCGGCTTCTGTATGATATGAATATATCGTAGAAGACCCTAAATTTCCTTGTTCAAAAGGTAAACCATCATCTACCTTTTTACAAGCAGCCTCATAATCTTCCTTATTTGTATATCCTAATTCTAGCATCTTTCCTAAAACAGTTTTTGTTCTATCTTTTATTAATTTTGTTTTAGCCTCAGTAAGTTCTGTAAAAGGATTATACATATTAGGTGAATTATTAATTCCAGCTAAAAATGCACATTCTGCTAAGTCTAAATCCTTTACATTTTTATTAAAATAATATTCAGCACCTAAAGCAACTCCATTTATATTATTACCACCAACAAAAATAACATTTAAATACAACTCTAAAATATTATCTTTAGAAATTTCCTTTTCAACTTGGATTGCTCTAGCCATTTCTTTTATTTTTCTCATAGCTGAATCTTCATCTTCTTTAGTAATATTTTTAACTAATTGTTGAGTTATTGTACTACCACCAAATGAAGAATTACCTCTATTTAAAATATATGTAAAAGTTGCAGCTGCTGTTCTTTTTACATCAACACCAGGATGAGAATAAAATCTCTCGTCCTCTATAGCAACATATGCTTTAGGTAAATATTCTGGCATTTCAGACATACTAATAATTTTTCTTTTCTCATTTCCACTCAAAGTAGCAATTAAATTTCCATCTGCATCATACACTTCTGAATTTGAGAATGAAATAAGTAAATCATCTTTTGTCATCTTAAAATCATCACCAAATAATCCTAAAAAAATACCAGCAATTATTCCAGCTACAATCAATCCAGCTAAAATTCCAAGAATTAATATAGCTATTAGAACCTTCTTTAAAATTCTCTTTCCTTTAGATTTTTTCTTTTTAGAATTCTTAGATTTTTTTCCTTTATTATTTGTTTTATTATTATTTTTTTGATTTTTATTTATCACAATTTCATCTGATTTATACATTCTAGTCTCATCACTAGTCCTTGGAACAACACGTTTTCCAGTTTTAGAATAGCTTGAACTATTTTTACCTTTTTGGTTCATGAACTTCCTCCTAATATAATTATTAGTATTATATTATCTATTTCAAGTGGTACTATTATATTATAAATAAAAATAAATATAAAGCTTTTTTTATATTTTTGTTTAAAAATATGTTACTAAATAATGTTTTTTTGGATAAAATCAGCCAAAGATTCAAGTTTTGTAGTGACCAGCCTCGGTCGACCCACAAAAAAAATCATGTTCTTAGGTGGAGCAAGCCCCGCCCCTACAGTGAATATGGAAAGTTTTTGGAGATTTTTTGTTAAAAATTATTATATATCAATATCATCTATTAAAGCAAAGGAAATCTTTCTTAATTCTTTACTAGCCTCTATAACTATAATCTTTACTTTATCTCCGATTTTAAAAATACGGTTAGTTCTTTCTCCAATTAGCTTTTTATTTTGTTCATCATAAATAAAATATTCATCCCCCATGTTCTCAAAACGAATTAAACCTTCAACTGTATTTTCTAATTCAACAAACATTCCAAATTGCGTAATAGAAGAAACAATTCCCTCATATTCCTGTCCAATTTTATTTTCCATAAATTCAGCTTTCTTTAAATCAATAGCTTCTCTTTCAACCTTTTGAGCAACTCTTTCCCTCTCAGAAGAAACTCTAGCATACTTTTCAGCCTTTTCTTTAAATCTTTCTTTTTGTTTTTCACTAGATTCCCAGTATTCTGAAATAATTCTATGAATAAACAAATCTGGATATCGTCTAATAGGAGAAGTAAAATGGCAATAATATTTACTAGCAATACCAAAATGACCCTTATTTTCACTTTCATATCTAGCAACCTTTAAAGTTCTTAAAATCAAATTAGAAACTACTTTTTCTTCTGGTTTTCCCTTCACTTCTTCTAGAACTTTAGAAAAACTAGATGGATGAATATTATCTTTATTAGCATGAATTTTATAACCTAAATTAAATAAAAACTTATTTAATTCTTTTATTTTATCAATATCTGGCTCTTCATGAACACGATAAATAAAAGGAAACTCAAGCCAATAAAATCTCTCAGCTATAGTCTCATTAGCAATAAGCATGAATTGTTCAATAATTTCATTTGCAAATGTAAGTTCATATTTACTTACATTAGTGCACTTACCTGTAATAGGATCTAAATC
>CAYOBB010000121.1:0-3444 GCA_964402195.1 uncultured Clostridium sp.
ACACCTGGAATATCCTTAACCCTTCCACCTCTAATTAGAACAACACTGTGCTCCTGCAAATTATGTCCTTCTCCTGGGATATATGATGTTACTTCATATCCATTTGAAAGTCTTACTCTGGCAACTTTTCTTAAAGCTGAGTTTGGCTTTTTAGGAGTAACTGTCTTTACTACTGTACATACACCTCTTTTTTGTGGTGATCTAGCATTAGTTGTAGTTTTCTTTTTAGAGTTATATCCTTTTTGTAGAGCAGGAGAATTTGATTTTGACTTTGAAGTTTGTCTTCCTTTTCTTACTAATTGATTAATTGTTGGCATATCTTATTTATTCACCTCCTATTTCTTAAACTAAAAAATATACGCTAATAAAGCTTTTCTTACCTTTATCAGCGTATAATATTTTATCATCATTTTCCATTAATGTCAATCGTTATTTACCACTATTTTCTAATATTTTTATTCTTCTCCTTCGCTTTTTATTAAATTCAAAATTTCTTCTATAACTTTTTCATCTTTTTCTCTTTTTACCTGCATTTTTCCATCTTTTTGTCTATATTCATAAATCCACGATTTATTAGAATCTTTTATATTTAGTAAATACATAAAATCTCTACCATTATATTTCAAGATATTCACAACTCTAAATTCATCACCATTGAATAAAGTAATTTTATCACCAATTTCAATTCTCATATTCTCTCTCTCCATAATCTTTTTCTATAGTCATATCTGTAGTGATAGTATTATAATTTGTACTATCTCTTTCAAAATTTAAAATCTCCATCTGTCTATTTTTTTCTTCAATAACCTTCTCAAATCTTTCTTTTTCATCTATAAATTCTGGATTATGAGTTAGATGATTGTAAGACAATATACCAGAAATAACACCAATAGGTATTCCTGCTATTATAGCTATCGCCATTGTTTTTTTTAAACTCAAAAACTTCTCTTTTTCTTTTGGTTTCACTTTTTGAATATCTTTTACATCTTTCCATCTTGATTTTTTTTCATTAAATCGTTGTTCTTTTCCTATATGTTCTCCTGATTCTTTTACAATTTTCCTTTTTATCTTCTTGTTTTGTTCAATGTTTCTATTTTTTTCTTTAATAATTTCTTCTCTTTGATTTTTACCATTTACAATATTTTCTAATGTTTTTGTTAGTTCTATAGGATTTGTTGGTATATTACTTTTTATATTGGTACTCTTTTTGGTCATATTTTTGTTTTTTAATATTTCTTTATTAGAATTATCATTTCTTCTATTAACTTTAGATTTCTCAGTATCTTCAGTAATCTCCTTTTTACTTTTTCCATTTTCAGCTAATTGTTCTAAAACTTTTCTAACCTCAAAAGGATTTGACATATCTATATTATTTAAATTTTTGTGATTATTATCTATCATTTTAATAAATCCCCTATTTAAACTATTTTAATTGTCTTCTTACAACTTCTTCTAATAATCTTTGTATTAAATCTTTATCAGTAACATTAGTATAATTTTTGTTAGGTAGTTCATATATAAATTCTAGTTCAATTTTTCCATCATATTTTTCTATAGAATTAATTTTTTCTAAATTATTTGCAGTATCTTCAGAACCTATATACATATATTTTTTTCCCTCAAAAATAAAACTATCAAATACTAACCAATTTCTATTATTAAATTTTATTCTTGCTTTAACCTTATCTTCCATTTATATAACCTTCTTTCGTATATTTAAAACATTTTAAAGTTTCTCTTAATTGTCTATTTCTGGTTGATTGTTTTCTTCCTGTTGGTTATCTTCTTCTCTTATTTGACTTCTTTTCGCAATTTCTTTATTTATATTTTTATTTAATTCATTTTCCTTTTGTATTGTTTCTGCCAATTTTGCTCCTGCTAATGCTGCCATAAAAATTCCTGACAAATTATTCAAATCTATTCCAGTCATATTACTTTGCATCGCAGCATCAACTGTAGATTGTATATTACCATTTCCTAATTTATTAAATAATTCTACTATTGCAGATGAATCTGTATTCTCTAAAGCATTTATGTATCCACTATAATCAAATTCTCCATGCGCCGTAGCGTATTTTTCATGAATTGGTATAGCCGATTTCTTTACATTTTCAAAAAAGTCTGTTGCATCTTTTAAAGAATGTGAAGTATCTACTTTAGTAGTTGTCGCATGTAGTAAATCATCAGCATCTTTATAAGCCTGTGTTTTTGTTGCTTCACTCCAACCTATATCTATTCCATTTTTATCTAAGTTAGCATACTCTCCTCCGGCATGAGCAGCAGCAGTCTTTGTATTTATTACATCTTCTTTTGCTCTATTGATTAAATCCGAATTTATATTATTATTTGCATTTTCTGTATTTAAATTTTGGTTTTGAGCATTAGTATTTGCAATATCCTGATTATGTTCATTAATAGCATTATCTACTCTTGCTTGATTTTTAAAATGTTCCACAAAATTCATTATAGCTGTTCCCATAGCAATATTGGCAAATAATAGTTTTCCTTTCGTTTGAGGTCCTTTATCTAACAATTCAACTGGAGATTCAATAGAATAAGTACCTATATCTATTTTATTATTTGGATTCCATAATATTTTTTTAATGTTTGTCTGTTCCTTCTCAAATTTATTCATCTCATTTGTATTTTTTGCAATTTCAGAAATTTCTCCTTGCTCTGCTGTTTCTCTTCTTTGTTTTGAAAGTTCAGCCATTTTCTCGTCAGCTTCTCTCGTGTCTGGATTAAACTTTCCTAAAAACCATCCTGATATATTTCTGAACATACTAGATTTTTCTTTAGCCCCATTTTCAAATGTTTTTAATTCGTCAACACTCTGTCTAGCTTGATTTTCAGCAACAGTTTTTAATTGCATATAATTATTTAAAGCATTTTCTTGTTCTGGTGTTCTATTTTCAGTATTAATTAGATTTTCTATATTTTGATTTATTTCAACAAGCGCATTATTAACAAGTTCAACAGTTTGATTAGTCTCCGCAGTCATTCTTTCTCTTACCGCATCTAAATATAAATTATTAGATTTGTGTTGTTTCATGAAATTAGGATTTAAATAATCATTATCATAACTGGCTTTTATATCTCTTTGGAAAATTTGATTTACCTCTTGAGGAGACTTAGTAAGTACAGCAAATTCTTCTGGCGATAAATTATTAATATTTTCCCTAAATGTATTCATCTTATCATCAGTATTAGCTATTTTATTTCCTACATATGCAAATGGTTTCATTACAAGCTTAGCAGGAATAGTCACTAATGATAATAACTTATGCATGGTATCTTCTTTTTCGTTTGGTAATATTGGCATATGTGCCATTTGATACATCATTCTTCCTATTGTTCCACAATGTTCTGTTTTTGTATCATTATATATTTCCCAAAAACTTCTAACTGGTAATTTATTTTCTTTCTGTGGTTTCGGTGGTATTG
>CAYOBB010000122.1:0-3387 GCA_964402195.1 uncultured Clostridium sp.
AGAAAAATGAAAAGAGATAATAAGACTTTAGATGAAATCTATGATTTGTTTGCTCTGAGAATATTAGTAAATTCAGTTAGAGATTGTTATGCTGTTTTAGGAATAGTGCACGATATGTATAATCCTATGCCTGGAAGATTTAAAGATTATATTGCTGTTCCTAAAAAGAATATGTATCAGTCTATACATACTACACTTATTGGACATAAAACAACTCCTTTTGAAGTACAAATTCGTACATGGGACATGCATAGAGTCGCTGAATTTGGTATTGCTGCTCATTGGGCATACAAAGAAGCTAGTAATAAGGGAAAGAAACAATCTGTTGTTGTAAATGAAGATAAGCTTGCATGGCTTAGAGAAACTTTAGAGTGGCAAAAAGATACTGAAAATCCAGATGAATTTATGAATAATCTAAAGAAAGAACTGTTTGAGGATGAAGTATATGTATTTACTCCAAAAGGAGATATAAAGGTTTTACCTAGGGAAAGTACTCCAATAGATATGGCATATGCTATTCATGAGCAAGTTGGAAATAGAATGGTAGGAGCAAAAATAAATACAAAAATGATGCCAATAATTACAAAATTAAGAAATGGAGATATAGTTGAGATTATTACATCTGATTCTTCTAAAGGTCCTAGTAGAGATTGGCTTAAATTTGTAAAAAGTTCAATAGCGAGAAATAGAATACAAAGATGGTTTAAAAAAGCTCAAAGAGAAGAAAATATTGAGAAAGGAAAAGAAACTTTAGAAAAAGAAATAAAGAAAATTGGTATGAGACATTCAGATTTATTTAAACAAGAATGGGTTCATGCAGCTTTAGAGAGATATAAATACAGTTCTTTAGATGACATGTATGCAAGTGTTGGCTTTGGTGCAATTTCAGCTAGTAAAATCGTGGCTAGATTACTAGAGGAGTATAAAAAAGAACATAAAGAAGAAGATTTAGAAGAAAAAATAAAAGAATTAGCTAGAAAAAAATCTAATACAAAACCTTCTAAAAATGGTATTATTGTAGAAGGAATAGATAATTGCTTAGTTAAATTGTCAAAATGTTGTAATCCGCTTCCAGGTGATAGTATAGTAGGGTATATTACTAAAGGAAGAGGTGTATCTGTTCATAGAACAGATTGTGTTAATATAAAAGATTTATTATCCGAAGAAAATAGAATGATAGATGTTTATTGGGTAAATGAAGGAAAAAATAATTATAGTGTTGAGATTGAAGTTTTTGCTAATGACAGAACAGGTCTTTTAGCAGATATCATAAAAGAAATTACTGGTGCTAAATATAATATATTAGGATTTAATACTAGAACTACAAAGGAAAGAATTGCAATTGTAAATATCAATATGGAATTAGAAAATCTGGATGATTTGAATAAAATACTTAAAATATTAAGAAAAATCGATAGTGTTTATGAAGTAAAGAGAAAAAAATAGGAGAATAAATGATTTTAAAGGAAATAAAAGTAAAAATTCCAAATAATAATTTAATAACAAATTGTTATATAATTGCAGATGAAATTACAAAAGAAGCTATGGTTATTGATCCTGGCAGTGAGCCAGAAAAGATAATTGAAATGCTTGATATATTAGATACTAATTTAAAATATATATTTTTGACTCATTGTCATGCTGACCATATTGGAGGAGTTTCTAAATTAAAGGATAGTAAAGGTGGAAAAATATTAATTAGTAGAGAAGATAGTATAGGTTTATATGATGAATCAATAAGTTTATCATATTATATTGAAGTAGAAAATCCTGAATTAGAAGCGGATTCTAGAGTAGATGATGGAGATATTATACATATAGGAGAACTGAAATTTAAAATAATTGCAACACCTGGGCATACAAAGGGTGGTCTTTGTTTGTATAATAAAGAATATAAATTAATTTTTTCTGGAGATACAATTTTTTCTGGAACGTGGGGAAGAACAGATTTACCTACTGGTAGTATGGAGGAGATTTTAGATTCGATAGAAAATAAAATTTTAAGCTTACCAGATGATGTAATTATATATCCAGGACATGGAAAATCTACTATGGTGAAAGAGGAAAAACCAATATATTATGAATTAAGAGCAAAAGATTTTTAGAAGGAGGAAAAGATGATACAAAAACCAAAAGGAACAAGAGATATTTTGCCAGATGAAATTTATAAATGGCAGTATATTGAAAATAAAATAAAAGAAATATTTGATAACTCAGGATTAAAAGAGATAAGAGTTCCTGTTTTTGAATATACAGAGTTGTTTTCTAGAGGTGTAGGTGAAACTACAGATATTGTTCAAAAAGAGATGTATAATTTTGAAGATAAAGGTGGTAGAAGTATTACTTTAAGACCAGAGGGAACTGCTGGAGTTGTAAGAAGTTTTATAGAAAACGGTATGGGAAGCAAGCCTACTCCTATTAAGCTTTGGTACAATATGCCAATGTATAGATATGAAAATGTACAAAAAGGAAGATATAGAGAGTTTAGACAAATAGGTGTAGAGATAATAGGGTCAGATAGTTATTTAGCTGATGTTGAATCTATAATTCTAGGAGTACAAATATTTAAAACACTTGGTATTCCTAATATAAAATTAACTATTAACAGTATTGGATGTCCTAGTTGTAGAAAAGAATATTCAAATGCATTAAGAGATTTTATAAGACCTAATTTAGAGAATTATTGTGATACTTGTAAAACAAGATTTGAAAAAAATCCAATGAGAATATTAGATTGTAAAGAGAAAAAATGTAAAGAGTTTAATCAAGGTGCTCCTAGAATAATTGATTATTTATGTGATGATTGTAGTGAACATTTTGAAAAGGTAAAGAAAGCTTTAACTAGTATGAATATTAATTTTGAAATAGATTCAAGTATAGTTAGAGGATTAGATTATTATACAAGAACAGTATTTGAGTTTATTTCTGAAGATGATGGACTTACAGTACTTCGGTGGTGGAAGATATGATGGATTAATAGAAGAAGTAGGAGGAATTAAAACTCCTGCAGTTGGATTTGCAACAGGTATAGATAGACTTATAGATGTTTTTGATAAATATAATGATGGTAACCTAAAAGAAAGAACACCAGATTTATATATAGCTACAAGAGGTGAAGAAGCGGAAATAGTTGCGGGTAAATTAGCTATGGAACTTAGAGAAAATGGCATATTTGTAGAAAAAGATATTTGCCAAAGAAGTCTAAAAGCTCAGTTTAAATATGCAGATAAGATTAATGCTAGATTTACAATAACTCTTGGCGATGAAGAAATAAAAAAGAAAAAAGCTAAATTAAAATGTATGGAAACAGGAGAAGAAAAAGAAATTATTTTAGAAGCTAAAAATATATTTGAAATATTTAATTAAGTGTTTCTGGGTGTTTCTGGG
>CAYOBB010000123.1:0-3379 GCA_964402195.1 uncultured Clostridium sp.
ATTTTGACTGTTTTGATCTTGTTAGGATACCGTTATCTCCTACAACCATTGAGATTGTTACTCCAGCTAGAATTAATAATACGATTATTGTGATTACTAATGCTACTAAAGTTATACCATTTTGTTTTTTTAACATCTTTTGTTCCTCCTTATATTTTTTATCTTTTTTGTATATATTTATTTATAAATATAACCTATTTTGAACCTGCTTTCTCAAAAAATGTTCCTGTTGAATCGCTATTAGTATTTGTTGAAGTCGTATTTTGAGAAGTAGTATTGTTATTTTGTGAACTACCATTTGATGTATTACTATTTCCATTATTATTTGTGTTATTTTCACCATTGTTTTCTTCTGTAGTCATTTCCGCAAAAGGATTTACTTTTCCTTGTGTAAGAACTCCTTCAGCTATATATTCGCTAATGTCTGAATTGTCTATACTATATGCAGCTTTGGTTAAAGTTCCAATAACATTTTCTTCAGCTTTAGTATCATAGTCTTTTTTATCTTCTAATGCTTGTTTAACTTCATTAGTTCTGTTGTATTTTGATTCTGTAGGTATAGTATTATCATTAATTAAGTAGTCATAGAACACTAAGACTAATATTAAAAGCATTACTGATGCTATCAAAGCCATAGTTATTATTTCTCTTAAAACAGTTTTCATAGTCTTCTCCTTTGCATTGTATTTTAGTTTTTATACGGGCAGACAGAGGCGTCGCCCTTACGTTTTTTCTTTTGTTTTATTTTTTGGCGGACTTAGAGACCCACCCCTACACGTTTGCAATGTGTTTTTATTTTAATTTGTTGTATTAGTCGTATTGGTTGTATTTGTTGTGTTCGTTGTGTTGTTTGTAGTGTTATTTGTAGTATTATTTGTTGTATTGTTAGTTGTATTATTTGTAGTATTAGTTGCCTCATCTCCTGATGATTCTGTATATAATGAACTATCATTTTCTAATTCTGATAAACCTACTGTTGAAACTGGTATTTGTTCAACTGTAAATGTTGCAGTAACTTTTTCCGAACCAGATGAAGTCATTTTGAAATTATTTATAGGAAACTCCAAATCAGAATCATCTTCCATAGCATACACATAATCTGTTACATCAATATAAGTACCAGTTACTGAAAAATCAAAATTACACAATTCATAATCTTCTGAATCAGTCTTATTTACTCCTGATTTTGATATTTGTAATTTAATATCAACACCTAATTTAGTAGAATATAAACCAAGTTTTGTCCATAAATATTCAATATCATAAAATTCTCCTAAAACAGCCTCTTCTTTCTGTTCCTCTGTAGCAAAAACCAACATATCTTCATATTGTTCTTTTGCTTCTTCATACTGTTTTACTGAACTTGAAAGCTTGGTTATTTTAGTTTTTAAAGAATTTGTTTGTAATGATTTTATTTTTGTTATTTCATCATTTACTTCTGTTTGTTTAGCCTCTATTTCATCCATATTATAAATTGTAAATAAAGTAGTTGTTCCTTTAAATACACACATATATCCTAAGCCTAATATAACAAGTAATATGACAAAAATTAATAGTTTTCTCATGGCAAATCTCCTTCTATAGTAACCTTAACGTAATCTCCTTCTTTAATACTACCTGTTGAAGTTACATTTTCTAAAAGTTCCTTATTATAAAGTATAGCTTTAAATAAACCTATCTGTTGATATTCTTTTGATTTTGTTTCAATAGATATATGAGTTCCAGATGTGTTTTCTATTGATTCTATTACTACATTTTGTGGAATTAAAAACATAACTTGATTTAAAAAGTTTGGTATTGCGTCTTTAGGTAAAGTAGTAGAAGTAGTTGATACATTAGAAGTTCCACCTTTCATTTTTTCAATTTGTTTAACATATTCATCTGTCATATATTCAACTATCTCTTGATCAGAATCCACCTGAGATATTGCATTTACTGTATTAGAGTATTCTTTTTTAGCCTCTGAAATATTTCCATCTAATCTTTTCATAATAGAACCTGAAATTAATCCATATCCTATTACAAAAATTCCTGCTGTTGCAATAAGTCTAACCATTAGTTTTTCAGCCGGATCCATTTCTCCTTTCATATTCATTGAAATTTTGCCTTTTCCTACTATTTTATTTCCAGCAGTAGATTGAGAAGAAATACCTAAAGAAAGTAATTTTGGAACTACAAAATTAAGTTCTTTTATTCCTGTTCCTAAGCCATCTAGAGCAAGAGCAATAGCAGAATTAACTTCTATATATTCTTTTATTCCAATTTTCAAAGAACCTGCTTCTAAAAATTTAGGTTTTAAAATTTCACAAGGTATATCATCTAAAAAATCTTGGAAATATAAATCTAAATTATTAATAGAAATACCACTCCCTGTAATATATATTTTACTTATCTCACCATCAATTTTTGCTATTTCCTTCTTTATTTCACTTACTATGGTATATAAAGTAGGTATTATTAAATCTATATATTCATTTCCCTCTTCTATATTTAATCCTTGACGAGAAATCGTTGTATTTTTGCATATTTCATATGCTTTAGAATATGAATTTTCTCTTTCATTAATCTTTTCTAAAATATCATTCATTCCTTCTGGAATTATAGATACTCTACTTAAATTTCCTTTTTCAATAATAGTCATATATGTTCTATCTTCTATATTAACAACTATAGAATTAGAATTTTTATTATCTGGTACTAGATTTAATATACTAGTAGGAAGAGGTCTTGCAGAAACTAGTTTGTTTTTTTCTAATTTTCCTATTCTATCGTTTAATTCAGACTTATTTACAGCTACATTTATAACTTTTAATTTGTCTAAATTTTCTGTATTAGGTAATAAAACATGTCTAGTCTCTAATAAATCTTTATTATATCCTTTTTCAGTACACAATACTTCAAACTCAATATCCATTGATTTTTTCATATCACTCGTACTAAGCAAAGAAAAAACTTCAAAGTAATTATACATTTCTTCAGAAACATTAATTGCTATCGGAGTTTTTTGACTATTAGTTTCTTGAATAATTTGATTTAATGTTTGTTCTAAATCTTCATAGAACTTTATATCAAATGCTTCTACTTTAATATTTTCTCTTTCTTTTGAAACTTTTGCATATTTAATTAATTTATCTTCGATATAAATTCCTAAACAGCTTGACATTTGGCTTCTCCTTCAATTTATTTCTTTAGTATATTTATTTCTAAGTTTTTTTCGACAAATTTTTCTGCTTCTATATTTATTTATATATTTTTTTGCAATAATAGTCAATATATTTTACTTAACCGTTACTTAAATGTAATGTATATGTAATATTAGCATTTTTTGTATACTTTTTGTTTTTTGGGAAAATAATAAAATTAAAAGTAAATGTTATAA
>CAYOBB010000124.1:0-3241 GCA_964402195.1 uncultured Clostridium sp.
CATTATTTAAATTCAAACTATTTTCAATACTAACTTCTACTTGTTCATTTATCTTCTGGATAGACTGGTATTCTTCTTTTAAACTTTCTACTTTTGAAAATGCTTCATCTATTTGTGAGTTTCTATAACTTATTGCAAATACTGCTAAAAAAACAAGTACAACGTACATAATAACTTTAAATTGATCATTTTTTTTCTTCTGTACTTGTTTTCTAGTTTTTACCATTGTTGATTTTTTAGGATACTTTTTAGGAACTTTCCTATATTCTGGTTCTATTTTTCTAGGACTTGTCCCATATTCATATCTATCATGTCTTTGATATGCCATAAGTTATATTTCACCTCCCTCATTAGTATTTTTCAAAAATTCTAAGCTTAGCACTCGCACTTCTAGAATTATTTCTCATCTCTTCTTCTGTAGGAATAATTGGTTTTTTAGTTATTATTTTTCCTTTTGTAACCATACCACATGAGCAATATGGCAATCCTGGTGGACATATGCATCTTCCTTCCCCATCAATAAATGCCTTCTTTACAGCTCTATCTTCTAAAGAATGAAATGTAATAACACATAGTCTACCATTATTTTTTAAACAATCTATACTTTCAATTATAGTATTATATAGTGGTTTTATCTCATTATTAACCTCTATCCTAATAGCTTGAAATGTTCTTTTAGCAGGATGAGAATCTGCTTTTCTGTATTTATATGGTATAGATTTTTCTATTATATCTACCAATTCTTTCGTTGTTTCTATTGTCTTATCGTTTCTATATTTAACAATATTTCTAGCTATTTGTTTTGAAAATCTTTCTTCTCCATATTCATATATAATTTTAGCAATTTCTTCTTCTTTGTAATTATTTACTACATATTTAGCATCTAAAATTTGTGATTTATCCATTCTCATATCCAGTTTATTTTCGCCAAGATAACTAAATCCTCTATTTCTCTCATCTAATTGATATGAAGAAACTCCTAAATCAAGCAAAATTCCATCTACTTTTTCTATTTTTAAGTTTTCCAGTATACTTTTTATATTATCATGATTACCATGATAATAAATAACATTATTATACCCTTTTAATTTTTCTTTTGCTGCTTTTAGTGCATCTTCATCTCTATCAATTCCAATTAGGCTTCCTGAATCTGAAAGTTTTTTTAATATTTCTAGGCTGTGACCTGCACCGCCTAATGTTCCATCTATATATATACCTTTAGGATTTATATTTAATCCTTCAATACTTTCATTTAATAGAACAGACTTATGTTTGAACTCCATTAAAACACCTCTTAAATCCGCTTCTATTTTTAATAGTAGTATGGGCGTGCCTTTTGCACGCCCTCTTTTATCTTTTGTAAAATTTGAGGTTCTTTTGTATATTATAATCTTTAGTTTATTATAATTATAAGTTTCTTATTGAGTAAATTATTTTTATCTTTTGTATCTTAAATCATCTCATTTGTACTTTAGTATTTCTTTTGTATTTTATATAAACTTAAAATAAGTTATATACCAAGCATTGACATATTCTCTGCAATCTCTTCTACCGATATATTGTCATCACTACTATATTTAGTCCATTTATCCCTGCTCCAAATTTCAATTCTAGTTCCCACACCAATTATTACAGCATCTTTTTCTAATCCTGCAGATTCTCTCAAATTAGCTGGAATCAAAAATCTTCCTTGTTTATCTATTTCACATTCTGTAGCACCAGATAAGAAGAATCTTGTAAATTCTCTAGAATTTCTATTTGATAGTGGAAGTGATTTTAATTTTTCTTCGAAATTATTCCATTCCGAGATTGAGAAAGCAAATAGGCATCCATCTAAACCTTTTGTTACAACAAAGTTTTCTCCTATATCGTCTCTTAGTTTAGCTGGCATAATTAATCTTCCTTTAGCATCTAATGAATGCTCAAACTCGCCTATTAACACTTTTTCTCACCTCCATGGTTTTTTCACCACTTTCTACCACTTCTCTCCACTTGAATAGATTTTAATATATAAAAAAGTAATTTGCAATAGTTTTTTTGAAATTTTTCTATATTTTTTATTACAAGATAATGATTTCTTAATATAAAAAACTACGAAGACTTACCATATGCCTCGTAGGGACGAACTTGTTTGCCCGCTCTTCGAAGATTTTCTTAAGACGTAAAAATAATTATTAGGAATAGAACATCATAATTATTCAAAAGAAAATATATAAATAAAAAAATAAGTCAATAATTAAATGTTTACATGATGCGGGCGAACTTGTTCGCCCCTACATACTATATAGCTAGACTTTGTAATTGACCCACAAAGTCCAGTAGGGGCGAATATGTTCGCCCCTACGTTATTAGATATAAGCCTTTGAAGATTTATTGTATTTTTTCATTTGTCAGTCTTTTATGTTAAATTAACTATTTATATAATTTTCTTAATATTTTTATCTCTTCTCCATAACCTTCTAAATCATTTGGAGTCTCCAAAAAGAAAGGCAAATCTTTTAGTTTAGGATTATTTATTATTCTTTCCATTGCTTCTAATCCAATATTTCCTTCTCCTATCTTAGCATGTCTATCTTTATGACTTCCAAGTGAGTTCATACTATCATTTAAGTGAATTGCATATAGATTTTCCAGTCCTATTGTAGAATCGAACTCTTCTAGTACATCTTCTAATTTATTTACAATATCATATCCTCCATCAAAAATATGACACGTATCTAGACAAACCCCTATATGTTCTTTTAATTTTACTCCATCTATTATAGTTTTTATTTCCTCAAAATTTCTACCTATCTCTGACCCTTTTCCAGCCATTGTTTCCAATAATACTCTAGTCCTTTGTTCTGGAGTTATAATTTCATTTAAAGCTTCTATAATATATTTTATTCCTACTTCTACTCCCTGTTTTACATGACTTCCTGGATGAAAATTATAGAAATTACCTGGGAAATATTCCATCCTTTTCAAATCATCTTTCATAGTATCTTTAGCAAATTCTCTTAAATGTTTGTCTAATGCACAAAGATTCAAGGTATATGGAGCATGTGCTAATAATACTTCTATATTATTTTCTTCTGCTAATTTTTTAAATTTTTCTATATCTTCTATATCTATTTCTTTTGCTTTTCCACCTCTAGGGTTTCTAGTAAAAAACTGTATAGTATTTGCATTTATTTTTACTGCGTCTTTTCCCATTTCATAAAATCCTTTTGATATTGATAAATGACATCCTATTTTTAAC
>CAYOBB010000125.1:0-3229 GCA_964402195.1 uncultured Clostridium sp.
AGGCTACTAACGATGGATTTATAATTTCGGAGAAAGATTTAGAATTAAGAGGAACAGGAGAATTTTTTGGAACAAAACAACATGGTATACCAGAGTTTAAGATTGCAAATTTATTTGAAGATATACAAATTTTAAAAAATGCTCAAAGTATAGCTATAGAGATTTTAGAAAAAGATCCTTTGTTAGAGAAAAAAGAAAATGAAAGATTAAAAGTAATAGTTAATCATAAATTTGGAAATAGAATTGAAATATAAAAAAGGATGTTGAAGATATGGAGATTTGGTTATATTTATTAGGTGTAATAGTTTGTGCTATAGGAGTAATGCTAATATATGATGCAAGACCTATTGTAAAAAAATTTTTTAGTTTTGGAGATGAAAATGAAGCAAGCTTAGGATTAAAAATTTTAGGTTTTTTATTGGTTATTATAGGAGCATTAATAGTGTATTTTAATTAGGAAATCTTAGTTTAAACAACAAAATGAAAATAAATTATATAAATTAAAAAAAATGCTAGTTCAAATAATTATCAAAGAAATTCTAAACAAATTTTTATTTTAAGGAGAAATATTTAATATAAAGTTAAAAAGAATTTAGGAGAAAATGATATGAAAGTTACATATAAAGATAAAGTTTATGAAGTAGAAAAAGGTATAAAAGTAAATGAAGTTTTAAAAGATGAAATAAAAGATGAACATATAATTTGTATTTGTAATAATCAAGTACAGGTTTTAGATTATAAATTAAATGAAGATACTAATATAAAATTATTAACAGCGGGTGAGAGAGAAGGAAGGGCTGCATATATTAGAGGTTTATTATATATACTTGGAAAAGCTTTTTCAGAAGTTTATCCAGATGCATGGCTTACTGTTAATTATCAATTACATAATGCAATGTTTTGTCAGCTTGATAATATGGAAATAACTAACGAAATATTAGATAATATAAAATTAAAAATGAAAGAAATCATAGATAAAGATTTAAGAATTGAAAAATTAGACTTATCTTTAGTAGAGGCTAAAAAATTTTATGGTGAAGGAAGAAAATCAAGAGGAAGATTACAAGTAAGAGAGTCTGCGGAAAAAGTTTCTCTATATTTCTGTGAGGACTATTATAATTATTTATATGGACCACTTCCCCTTAGTACTGGTAAGACTAAAATATTTGATATAAGTGCTTATAAAAATGGATTTTTATTAAGGTATCCTGACAAAAATAATTCTGATAGTTTATTACCATATGTAGAAACTAAAAAGTTATTGGCAACACTAGAAGAATATGATGAGATATATAAATTACTTTATATAAATACTGTTTATAGATTAAATACAAAAGTCCAAAGAGGAGAAAGCTCAGAAGTTATTATGTTATCAGAAGCTTTGCATAATAAGAAAATTTCTGATTTAGCAGATTGTATAGCAAAAAAGAAAGATGCAAAGATGATTTTAATTGCAGGACCATCATCTTCTGGGAAAACAACTTTTGCTAAGAAATTATCTTTAAACTTAAGATTAAACGGACTAAAACCAGTTACAATATCAGTAGATAATTATTTTGTAGAAAGAGAACAGAACCCTAAAGATGAATTTGGAAATTATGACTTTGAATGCCTAGAGGCAATAGATACAGAATTATTTAATAATCATTTAACTAGGCTTTTAAATGGTGAGGAAATAGAAGTTCCTACTTTCGATTTTGCAATTGGTAAAAAAATATATAATGGTAATAAGATGAAACTTGCAGAAGATGAAATTTTAGTAATAGAGGGAATTCATTGTTTAAATGATAAACTTACAGAAGCTATAGATAAATCGAAAAAAATAAAAATATATATAAGTGATTTAACTGTTTTAAATATAGATTATTTTAGTAGAATTTCTACAACAGATACTAGGTTAATTAGAAGAATTGTAAGGGATTATAATTATAGAGGGTATACTGCTCTTAATACTTTAAAGAGTTGGTATTCTGTAAATAGAGGTGAAGAAAAATATATTTATCCTTATCAGGAAGAGGCAGATTATATGTTTAATTCTTCTTTAATATATGAACTTGCTGTACTTAAAAAACATGCTCTTCCGCTTTTAAAGAAAATTGATAATTCAAATAAAGAATATGGGGAAGCTCAAAGAATGATTGAATTATTAGAATATTTTGATGATATACCTGATGATGATGTACCAAATGATTCTCTTTTAAGAGAGTTTATTGGTGGAAGTATATATGATAAGGAGCATAGACATGGCTAATTTTACTGTTATTGATGAAGAGTTTATATGTGAAAACTGTGGAGAAAAGGTAGGAAAACTTGGTTATTCTTGTAGAAATCATTGTCCTAAATGTCTTCATTCAAAACATGTTGATAAAAATCCGGGAGATAGAGCGGAGAATTGTCATGGCGATTTAGAGCCAATTGGGTTAGAAATAGATTCTAAAAAGGGATATGTTATAATATTTCGTTGCAAAAAATGTGGAATGATACGAAGAAATAAGGCTGCAAAAGATGATAATATGGATTTGATAATAGAACTTAGTAAAGGAAGGTTATAATTTATAGTAATGTGAATGCATGCAGTTAATATATTATTTTTGATGTGACGCACAGTTTGGAGGAGCCGTCTTTGGTGACGACAGCAAGGAATAAAAAAATAATATATTAACTGCACGCATAAAAAAGATAAATTGCAAACGCCTTATGGGAGAGTATTGCTCGTCAGACTGTTAAAAAATTAAATAATACATTTATTTAATTTCTAATATTGCCAAACTTTAATTTTTAGACATCATGTCGTCCGCCAATCATATTGCAAACAATGTAGGAGCAGATTTTCATGCCTGCCCGAAAAAGAAGAAAAACAGGAGTAAATATGAATATTAAAAAACTTTTAGAAATAGGAACAGAAGAATTAATAGATAAAAAAATAGATGATTTTAATTTGAAGAGTAGAATATTACTATCTTTTTATTTAAAAAAGCCAAAGGAATATTTATATTCACATGATGATGAAAAAGTAGAAAAAGATATAGAAGAAAAATTTTTAAAAGGATTAAAAAAATTAGAAAGTAATGTTCCAATTCAGTATATTATAAATCATCAGGAGTTTTATGGTCTTGATTTTTATGTTGATGAAAATGTTTTGATACCACAGCCAGATACAGAAATCTTAGTAGAAGAGGTTCTAAATTTAATTAAGGATAATGACAAAATTCTAGATTTATGTACTGGA
>CAYOBB010000126.1:0-3216 GCA_964402195.1 uncultured Clostridium sp.
TGAGATTTAGGAGCAGGAAAATCCTACTTAAAAATTTATGGAAAGAGGAAAAAGGCATATTAACTATTCATATAAAAGCGTAATCCTCTTCCCATTTTTCTTAATAAATCCTTCATCTTTAAGATAAGAAAGTTCACGCATCATAGCACTTCTATCTACACTTAAATAATCTGCAAGGTCTGTTAAAGAAAATGGCAAAGTAAAAGTTTTACTCATGTTTTTGTTTGAAAGAATATCAAAATAAGACAGTATTTTATCACGAGTATTTCTCTTTGTAAGAAGCTCTATGCGGGTATTTAAATTTATTATTTGATCCATAATAAGTGTATAAATTGTATCAGAGAGTTCTTTATGGAATGTACAATTTGTTTTGCACTTTTTTTGTATATCATCATAGGTTAAAAAAAGAACTGTACAATCAGCTTTTGCCAAGACAAAAAGCTCATTATTGGTATTTGCTGGGTAAAGAGCTTCTCCAAAAATACTATTATCTGTAAAATTTCCAATAATAGTTTTATTTCCATTAAAATCATATCTAATTAAATCTGCTTCTCCATTTAATAAAATACAAATATCTTCAGCTTGTTCAAAAGAAGTTGGTTTTGCAATTTTCATTTTTATTTGTTGTTGAGGCATATTTACTACCTTACTTTTTCTTTTAAAAATCCCCTTTTCTTCTTCATCTTGTTCATCTGTTTCTGTTCCTTCATACGCATATGGATATTCGTTTTCTAACATCTCCTCATCTTCAATCTCTTCTCCATTATCTACACCTAAAAAATCTAAAATCTTATTTACAACTGCGTTCGCCATTTAACTTCCTCCCAAACTTATTTGTATAATTTATTATGTATATAGTATCTATCTTTTTTATCTTAATGTCAAGTTATTTTTTTGTTGTTACAAAAAAATAACATTATTGTAATATTTTTGTAATATCTATTTTTTATTAATCTGTATCTTATCATACAGTTTTATATTGTACATATTCTTTATATCTTCCACTGAATACCCTAGTTCTTGTAACTCCTTAGTAGTATAATTATCAACTAGAGAATAGGCATCATTATTCCTTAATATTTTTACCAAAACTTTTGTATTATAACCAGCTCTATTTCTTTGAACATACGCCAAATCACCTTCATATATTATTGCAGAATTAGGTATCTTCAAGCCTGTATATTCCCACCATATTATATTAGCAGAAATCTTCCTATATTTAATTAAATTCTCAGATAAACTATTTATTTCAAAAACTATAATTCTATCATTTCCATCTTCTTTAATAAAAACAATATCTGCATTCACAATCTCTTCAGAACCTATATCAATTTTTACAGAATCACCTATATTAGCATTCTTAGCAGTTTCGCTATCCAATATAATTGCCAAATAACAATTAAAATCATTTATAATTTTTCCCGTTTCTTCACTACTTTCTATTAATTCACCTGTTTTTAAGTTTAGTTCATTTAAAAAATCTTTATTTAAATAATCAAAATTATCACTAGTAAATATTTCTTCTAACCCATCAATTCTATAAGAAACCGTTCCACTATTAGGAGCATTTATTTCTTCTGCACCAGAAATAAGTTTATTAGAATATTCATTTCTCTCATTTATTAGATTCTTTAAATATGAACCTGCTGGACTCTCTTCACCAACAATTTTTGATATTTTATTAGCATATTCTTCTATTTGCTTTTTATTTTTTTCTATTTCTTCTATATTATTACTTCCATATGTACTTTCCATTAATTCTTTTATTTGTTTTTTTAAATTATCTATATCACTAGTATATATTGTAGTTTCATTTTTTTGTGCCTCTTCAATCTGTTTCGTAAGTTCTTCTATTTTAGCTTTAATTTCAGTCTCTCCGTTTGCATAATATCTAAAAACAGTATCACCTTTCGCAACCTTTTTTCCTTCTGCCTTAGTTTTCTCCATACCGTTTTTATAATTATTTCCTTTTAATATAGTTTCATTTCTAATTATATATGCATCTTTAGTTTCATCCAAAGAAAGGCTTCCCTCTTCAACAACAAAAATATTAGTTGGCTCTTTAATTAATCCAATAATATTTCCAAGAAAATATACCCCTATAGCCACTATCAATGTTGTAACTATTATTTTCAGAACTGTTACCTTTAAATTCTTTTTCTTAATTTTCACTATTTTAGTTTTCAAACTAACCCCTCCAAAATAATCCTAACATTATCTTGTTTTGTATTAAGTCCATCTAGCCATTTTATATCTTTATTTTTTCTAAACCAAGTAAGTTGCCTTTTAGCATATCTTCTTGTTTCCTGTTTTATTCTGTCAATCATTTCATCTTTGGAAGTAGCACCTTTTAAATATTCTACAACTTCTTTATATCCTAGTCCCTGCATAGCAGTAGGGAAAATCTTATATTTATCTAACAAACCTCTTACTTCTTCTATTAGTCCTTCACTTATCATATTATCTACTCTTAAATTTATTCTATTATATAATTTTTCTCTATCCATATTTATTGCAAATACTTTATAATTGTATTTAGGACCTTTCTCTTTTGATTTTATTTCCAATTCTGTTTTCGTTTTTCCAGTAGCTTTATAAACCTCTAAAATCCTTATAATTCTCTTTTTATCATTAGGGCTAATTTTTTCTAAAGCCTTCTCATCTATTTGGGCAGCCTTATCATACAAACTTTTTAATCCATCATCAGTTTCTGCAATTTTCATTAATTCATTTCTGTATTCTTCATCATACTGAATTTCAGGAAATTCAATTCCATAAATTAAACTATCAATATATAATCCAGTTCCACCAACTACAATTGGTACTTTTCCTTTATTTAATATATTCTCAATTGCCTCTTCAGCATCTTTTTTAAAATTAGCAACACTATATCTTTTATCTGGAGAAACAAAATCAATTAAATAATGTTTTATTCCTTCCATTTCCTCTTCTCTAGGTTTTGCTGTACCAATTGTCATATCTCTATAAATTTGCATTGAGTCACTAGATACAATTTCACCATTTATGGCTTTTGCAAGTTCTACCCCAAGAGCAGTTTTTCCTGAAGCTGTAGGACCAGCAATAACAATCACCTTAGGCTTGTCCATTATTACCTCCATTTATTTTTATATTGGACACAATGCTTACCTTGTGCCATACTTTATAATTTTAAATTTTTAAATAATATTAGTTTTCGAAATGAGGCGTAGTTTGAAG
>CAYOBB010000127.1:0-3153 GCA_964402195.1 uncultured Clostridium sp.
GGTATATCTATTATTCTACCATATTCTATTAATTGATTCTTTTTAAATTCAATATTTTTCATCATGTGACAGTAGAAATTGTTATAGAAGTTATCTCCTTCAGTTAGTACTAATAAATTTTTGTAATTATATAAGCTTTCTTGGAAGCTTTTTATATCTTCTAAAGTTTCTACTTTTCTAAATATAGATTGAAAAAATTTTTCAAGAATTAGATTCTGTATTCTAAGAAAAAGGTTTGTGATTTCATTTTTCTTATTAGAAATTTTATCTTGAATTAATCTTATTTTTGTAATTGATTCTTCTTTTATAAGTTTAGAAGAAAGATGTATAATATTTTCTTCTAAAAGTAATAATTTATCAAAGTTATCTTGAATCAAATAAAAGAAATCTTTATCTACTATATTTGTAAATGTTTTTTCGAATATATCATTACTATAGAATGTACTTGAATATAATGCATATGAACCTGTAAAATAAATTATTTGACTTAAAAGAGCACATTCTAAAGGATAGTAGTTGGGACTGATTGAATTAAAATTCATACCATAGTATGTAACAGAGTCCGTCTTTTTATTAGATGCAATAGATGCCATGTATTGCACTGCTGCTTCATTTATTCCAAGCCCTGTTTGTCTAGATAAATCATATAATCCAAGTTTTCTTAGCTTACCTCTTGAGTCTTTTGACTCTTGAAGAAAATGTAAGCATTCGTGAATTGCAAGTGTATTTATATCATCAAAATTGATATCTTTACTAAAATAAATTGAGTTATTTCCGTAAATATATTTAGCGCTAGACGAATCATTAGGAAATTTAGCTAAATACATGTCTAATCTAGAGATTGAAATAAATAATTCACTTTGATTTAAGTTAAGTTCAGGAAATGCTTTACATAACTTTTCTGAAATGTTTGCTGCTATTTTATTTATATTAAGTGTATCTAGTTTTTTTATAGATTCAATTCCTTCTTTTTTTAGTAGTATATTAATTCCCATTCTAACTCCTTTGTATATTATTAATTATAGCGTTAAATGTTTTCAAAAGATATAACAAAAAGATAAAGAAAATATTACAAAAGTATTACAAACAAAAATGTAATGAAAAAGTAATAATAAGCAAGATATGTCAAGAAACCTGCTAAATAGACATAAAAATTGATTTGCGATTAAATATCAGAAATTTATTGTTATTGAAAAAAAATTTATAAAGTATAAAATAGAATATATAGTTATATTTAAAGTGAGGAAATATGAAGAAATTAAGTGTAAGGTTAAGTTTAATTTTTTTTGTTTTATTTTTTCTGATTAATACAAAAGCTTTTGCTATTACAATTGATGGTACATATGATATTGAGAATGATGTTTCTGAAAATTTTAAAGAATGGCAAAAATTATCAGATGAAGAAAAGAGTAAAACAGTAATGCCAAATGTATATGATATTACTTCGATAAAGAAAGAATATAATAGTTTTTATTCAAGAACTCTTCGATTATTTTCTGTAGGGAGTACTTTAGATAGTAGGTATAGATTAGATGAGGATATTAGTATAACTGTAAAGAATCAGAAAGATACTGCTGAGTGTTGGGCATTTTCATTAAATAGTGCTTTAGAATCAAATATTTCATTGACAACAAGCAGAACATCAGATATTTTTTCTACTAGGCATATGAATTATTATTGTACAAAAGATTTTTTAGGTTTTAATAGAACTCCTGGTGATGGAGGGAATCCATTAATGGGTATGGCATATTATGTTTCAGGTAATGGTCCTGTTCTGGAATCAGATATACCATTTCAAAATAATGATAGTAGTCTTTCAAATTTAGAAGAGAGTGAATTGACAAGTGCAGAGGTTCAGAAACATATAGAAGATTATGTTAAGTTTACTTCAATAGAAAAAGAAATTACTTCTGAAGGGATAAAATATACAAGTGGAGAAGATGAACTTTCTGAGGAGAATGTTAATAGTATTAGAGAAGAGATAAAGACACACATAAAGAAATATGGAGGTATAACTGCATATTCTTTGGAGGATGATTTATACCCAAATTATTATAATAATTCATTAATAAAAAGCTCTACAGCTTTTTATTGTGATAATAATGAATTAAATCCAAATCATCAGGTTACAATTATTGGTTGGGATGATAATTATTCTAAAGATAATTTTAATAAGAATTGTAGACCTATCCATGATGGAGCATATATTGCACTTAATTCATATGGAGAAGATTCTTTTGATAACGGATATATTTATATATCGTATGATGACGTTTTTGTTGAACAAGCATTATTTGGTATTCAGACTGTATCGGAAGTTGATTATGATAATATATATCAATATGACGAATTAGGAGCGACTGGTTGGGCTACTTCAGATAGCAATATTGGATATGGTGCAAATGTTTTTAATAGAGAAGATTTAGATGGAGAATATCTAACAGAAGTAGGAATATATTTAATGAATTATTCTAAGGTTCAAGTATATATAAATAATAATGGAGATTTGATAGAACCTTCTCTTATGATAGAGGGCACAGATGAAAGCGAAACTTTATCACCTGGATATCATGTTTTAGACTTAAAGAATGGAATAAAAATAGATGGAGACAAATATACAATAGTAGTAAAATATATAGCTCAAGATGAGGCTGGCAAGGCATTAATTCCTGCAGAATGTCCAATCGAGGGATCTGTTTGGAGTGATGCTCATGGAGAAAAAGGAGAAAGTTATATTTCAACAGATGGATTAAATTGGAAATGTCCACAAAAAAATTATACATATGTTAATGTTTCTATAAAGGGGTTTTCTGTGATTAATAATGATTATGATTATGATTATGTCGTTGATGGAGATTATATTACAGGTATAAGTCCTAATACTACTGTAGAGATATTTAAAAATAATATTAATATGAATGTTGAATCTATAGAAAGCGAATCAATTATAAGAACTAGTGATATTATAACAGTAGATAATTCTGACGGGACAAAAAAGAATTATACATTAATAGTAAAGGGAGATATCGATTGTAATGGAAAAGCTAATATGACAGATTTAGCAAGTCTGAAACGATATCAAATAGGAAAAAATTCATTAAATGAAATTCAATTAAAAGCTAGTGATGTAACTTTAGATGGTAATATTAATAT
>CAYOBB010000128.1:0-3059 GCA_964402195.1 uncultured Clostridium sp.
CTGTTCTTGTATCAATACTAGAAGTAGCTTCATCTAATATCATAACTGGTGGATTTGCTATTGCTGCTCTTGCTATTGATATTAATTGCTTTTGTCCTTGTGATAAACTCCCTCCATTTCCATCTATCATTGTGTCATATCCTTGTGGTAAATTCATAATAAAATTATGTGCATTAGCCAGTTTTGCTGCCTCAATAACTTCATCATCTGTGGCCTTTTCATTTCCATATCTAATATTTTCTTTTATCGTTCCTGTAAATAGATTAACATCCTGCAAAACCATGCCTAAAGATTTTCTTAAGTCTTTTTTTCTTATTTTATTAATATTAATTCCATCATATCTAATTTTTCCATCTTTAGTATCATAAAAACGATTTAAAAGATTAGTTATTGTTGTTTTTCCTGCTCCCGTTGCACCTACAAATGCAATTTTTTGACCAGGCTTTGCATAAAGGCTTATGTCATGCAAAATTATTTTATTTTCTTCATATCCAAAATCTACGTCTTCTAGCTCTATATGACCTTTTAACTCTATATATTCTAATCTTCCATCATGATGCTGATGTTTCCATGCCCACATTCCTGTATAATGGTCTGTTTCTCTTAATTCTCCTTTGCTATCTTTTTCTGCATTTACTAATGTTACATATCCATTATCCGTTTCAGGTTCTTCATCCATTAAAGCAAATATTCTTTTAGCTCCAGCCATTGCCGACACTATAGAATTTATTTGCTGTGATAATTTTGATATTGGCATAGAAAAACTTTTACTTAAATTTAAAAATGATGCAATTGCTCCGATTGTCAATCCTCCTATTCCATTAATAGCAAGTAATCCTCCAACTACTCCTATCAAAACAAATTGTATATTACCTAGATTAGCTAATGCTGGCATTAAAATATTTGAATATCTATTGGCTAAAGTAGAATCTTTACAAAGTTCTTCATTGATTTTCTTAAAATTTTCTATTGACTCTTCTTCATGTGAAAACACTTTTATTACTTTTTGTCCATTTATCATTTCTTCAATATATCCATTTGCTTTTGCAATTGTTTCTTGCTGCTTCACAAAATATCTACTGCTTTTCCCTCCAATGTTTTTTGTTACTTTTAACATTGCTAGTAAAATCAATATAACTAATATTGTCAAATAGCTACTAGTATATATCATTGCTATAAATGTTGAAGTAATTGTAATTATCATTGTAACAATTTCTGGTATTCCCCTTGAAATTAATTCTCTTAATGTATCTGCATCATTTGTATAATAACTCATTATATCTCCATGTGTATGAGTATCAAAATATTTTATTGACAACTTCTGCATTTTTTCAAACATTTCATCACGAATCGTTTTTAATGTTCCCTGCGATATTTTTGACATCATTCTATTGTATAAATAAGTAGATGATATTCCTATTATATAGATACATGCCATTATTGATAAAGCCTTGAATAAAGGTGTAAATACAGGATTCTCATCTAATAGCATTGGCGAAATATAATCATCTATTAATTTTTCTATAAAAAGTGAACTTGCCACAGTAGTTAAAGAACTAAAAATAACTAATATCATAACTATCATAAATTGTAGTTTATATCTTTTTAATATATATCTAAGTAATCTTTTTACTGTATTTTTATCAATTTTCTTATTTTTCAAGTTCTTCTCCTCCTTTCACTTGAGAATAAAAAACCTCCTGATAAATGCTATTTGTTTTTAATAAATCCTCATGCTTTCCTATTCCATCTATCTCACCATTATCCAATACTATAATCTGATTGCTATCTTGAACAGAAGACACTCTTTGTGCAATTATAATCTTTGTAGTATTTGGTATTTCTTCACTAAAAGCTTTTCTTATCAAACTATCTGTTTTTGTATCTACTGCTGATGTAGAATCGTCTAAGATTAATATTTTAGGCTTTTTTAAAATTGCTCTGGCAATACAAAGTCTCTGCTTTTGCCCTCCTGATATATTTGCTCCTCCTTGCTCAATATAGGTATCATATTTATCTGGAAATCCTTCTATAAATTCATCAGCTTGAGCTAACTTACATGCTCTTATCATTTCGTCATCTGTAGCATTTTTATTTCCCCATCTTAAGTTCTCTTTTATTGTTCCTGAAAACAATTCATTTTTTTGAAGAACCATCGAAACAGAATTTCTTAATGTTTTTATATCATAGTCTTTTACATTAACTCCTCCAATTTTTACCTCACCTTCTCCTACATCATATAGTCTAGGAATTAACTGTACTAAAGTGGATTTTGAACTTCCTGTTTCTCCTATAATACCTATTGTTTGCCCAGACTCTATTTTTAAGTTTATATTTCTTAAACATATTTTCTTTTTGTCCTTTACATAACTAAAGTTTACATTATTAAATTCAATTTCTCCATTTTCTACTTTTGTAATTGGATTTTCCGGATTTTTTAAATCTGGATCTTCTTCTAAAATTTCTACAATTCTTCTTGATGATTCTAATGCCATTGTCACCATTACAAATATCATAGAAACTAACATTAGACTAGATAATATTTGCATAGCATATGATATTAAACTAGTTAATTCTCCTGTTGTTAATGTCCCACCAACAATAAACTTGGCACCAAACCAAGAAATTAGCGTTATACACGTATATATTGTAAGTTGCATTAAAGGATTATTTAGTGCTAAAATGGTTTCTGCTTTATAAAAATCTTTGTAAATTGATTCTGAAACTTTCTCAAATTTTTCTATTTCAGCTTCTTCTTTCACAAATGATTTTACAACTCTTACTCCTCTTACATTTTCTTGCACAACATTATTTAACTCATCGTATGTATTAAATACTCTTTCAAATATAGGGTGTGCTATTTTTGCAATAAATATTAATAATCCTCCAAGTATTGGAGATGTTATTAAAAATATTAATGCAATTTTTGCGTTTACCGTAAATGACATAATAAGCGCAAAAATTATTGTAAGTGGTGCTCTTACTGCTCCTTTTATAATCATCATAAATGCTTGCTGTACATTTGTTACATCTGTTGTTAATCTTGTTACAATACTAGA
>CAYOBB010000129.1:0-3043 GCA_964402195.1 uncultured Clostridium sp.
ATCTAGAATCATATATAGTTATAGGCATTCCATAACTTGGAGCTTCACTCAGTCTTACATTTCTTGGTATTACTGACTTATATACTTTATCATCAAAATACCTTTTTACTTCTTTTACAACTTGATTTGATAAATTAGTCCTTATGTCATACATAGTTAGCACTGCGCCTTCAATTTCTAAAGTTTTATTTAAATGTTTTTTTACTAAATTTATAGTATTAATTAGTTGTCCTAAACCTTCTAGTGCATAATATTCACACTGAACAGGTATTAAAACTGAATCAGCAGCTGTAAATGCGTTTAATGTTATTAGACCTAATGATGGAGGGCAATCTATTAATATATAATCATAGTTATCTTTAATCTTGTCCAATTGCTCTTTCAGTCTATATTCTCTAGACATTAAAGAAACTAATTCAACTTCTGCTCCTGCTAAATTCATATTTGAAGGACAAATTTTTAAATTTTTTTGCACTGTTTCTTTCAAAGTATCTTCTATATCTTTCTCATTTATTAATACATCATATAATGACACTTCTATATTTTTATCTAATCCTATACCACTCGTCGCATTTCCCTGTGGATCAGCATCAATTAACATTACCTTTTTTCCTTTTTTAGCTAATATAGTGCTTAGATTAACTGTCGTTGTAGTCTTTCCAACTCCACCTTTTTGATTAGCTACTGCTATTATTTTGCCCAATTTAATCCCTCCTATCTTTCCTTAATATAATATAAAAATTATTATAATATGTCAATGAATTTAAAAAATATTTATAATATTTTTATTACTATTCAGATTTTAAATTAATATATTAAAGTATAGTGGTGGGGGCTTGCTCCTTCTACCAACATATAAAATTTCTATTTAGATATCGCCTAAGGCCGACTCCTAAAATGCTTGCAATTAATTTTAGGTCAAATCGTACCTTGTTTAAAAATAATCCACAGTTTTTTTGTTTTTTAAGGTGGTTTATCCACAATTTATACACAAAAATGTTCCACGTTTTTTGTGGAACATTTAATTTTCTATTTTTTTATAAAGGCTCTTTTAAAGGTTTACCTTGTTTTCTAGGATATATTTGTTCGGTGCATTTTATTTTTCTAATTATAATAATACACCTTTCATTCTCATCATTAATTTTATATTTTAAAACCTTCTCAATTTTTCCTCCTAATAATTTTATTGCATTTTTAGCTTTTTCTATTTCTTCTTCTGAGTTTGGTCCTTTCATGCAAATACATATTCCATCAATTCTTACAAATGGTAACATATATTCAGCTAATGTAGATAAATTTGCTACAGCTCTTGATACTACTGTATCAAACTTTTCTCTATAAATAATATCATGAGCCATATCTTCTGCTCTTATATGTTTAGAGTCAATTTTATTCAGATTTAATTTATTTATTGTATCTTTCATAAAATTTACTTTTTTATTTATTGAATCTATTAATACGACATCTAATTTTCTATCTTTTATTTTTAATGGTATTCCAGGAAATCCTGCGCCAGAGCCAATGTCAAGTATTCTCGTTCCCTCTAAATTTTTATAAATACTTAACGAATCAATAAAATGTTTCAATATAATCTCTTTTTCATTTTTTATAGCTGTTAAATTTATTTTTTTATTCCAGTCAAGTAAATTTTGCATATAATTATAAAATGTAATTATTTGATTATTGTCTAATTCTATATTATTATAAATTAACATTTTATTCATTTCTTCTTCAAATTCTTTTAATTCCAAATCTTTTTCCCTTCTTTAAAACAAACTTATCTTTTCCTTCTATACTGTTCTAAATAGACTAAAAGTACTGATATATCTGATGGTGAAACTCCTGATATTCTAGATGCCTGACCTATTGAATATGGCTTTATCTTACTTAACTTTTGTCTAGCTTCTATTCTTATACCTTTTATATCATTATAATCTATTTCTGATGGTATTAATTTTCTTTCTAATTTTTTAAAATTTTCCACTTGCGTTTCCTGCATCTTTATATAACCTTCATATTTAACCATAATCTCAACTTCATTACATATCTCTTTATCTAAATCTGTTCTATTTTCATCTATCTCTTTTAGAGAATTATATGTAAGTTCTGTCCTTTTTAGCAATTCAGATAATTTTACTCCCCCAGTCAATTCAGATGTATTATTTTCTTTCAAAAATTGATTTACTTTTTCTGAAGGTTTTATTATTGTTCTGTTTAATCTTTCAATTTCCTCTTCTATTTTATGTTTTTTATCTAAAAATTTTTTATATCTTTCTTCAGAAATCAATCCAATTTCATATCCTATTTGTGTTAAACGTAAATCAGCATTATCTTGTCTTAATAATAATCTATACTCTGCTCTTGATGTCATCATTCTATATGGCTCATTTGTACCTTTGGTTACAATATCATCTATTAAAACACCTATATAGGCATCTGATCTATCTAATATAACAGGCTCTTTTCCTTGTAATTTTCTAACTGCATTAATTCCCGCAATTATACCTTGGGCAGCAGCCTCCTCATAACCCGATGTTCCATTTATTTGACCAGCAAAAAACATCCCATCTATATTTTTTAATTCTAAAGAACTTTTCAATTGAGAAGGCTCAATACAATCATATTCTATTGCATATGCAGGTCTTGTAAATTCAACATTTTCTAAACCAGGAATAGTCCTATACATCTGTATTTGAACATCTTCTGGAAGTGATGAACTCATTCCTTGAACATACATTTCATCTGTATCTAATCCCATAGGCTCTATAAAAATCTGATGCCTTTCCTTATCTGCAAATCTTACCACTTTATCTTCTATCGATGGACAATATCTAGGACCTGTTCCCTCTATTTTACCAGAATATAACGGAGATCTATTTAAATTATCTCTTATAATTTTATGTGTTTTTTCATTTGTATAAGTTAAATAACATGGCTCTTGCTTAAATTCTTGTAAAGTATCTTCAAAAGAAAATGGAATTAATTCTGCATCTCCTTCTTGTATTTCCATTTTAGAAAAATCAATACTATTTTTATTAACTCT